>JBBRFR010000017.1:0-20919 GCA_038241485.1 Burkholderiales bacterium | reverse complement strand
TGGCCGTGCACGGTGGTGATGAGGTCGTCGCCGAGTTTTCTGCGCAGTTGGTGCACGTAGACGGCGACCGTGTTGCTCTCGATCGCACTTTCGCCGCCGTACACCGCCTCTTCGAGCTGCGCTCGGGTGACAACACGCCCGCTGCGCTCCATCAGTGCGAGCAGGGTGCGGTATTCGTGCAGGCTCAGCGACACCGGCACGTCGTCGCGTGTCACGCGGCGGGTGGCCGGGTCGAGCTGAATGCTGCGTGCCACCAGCACCGGCGCCACCCGCCCTTGCGCTCGGCGCAGCAAGGCGCGCAAGCGGGCCGCCAGTTCATCGGGTTGGAAGGGTTTGACGAGGTAGTCATCAGCGCCCGCGTCGAGGCCGGCGATGCGGTCGCTCAACTGGTCACGCGCGGTGAGGATGATCACGGGCGTGGTGTCGTAACGATCGCGCACCCCCTTGAGCACCGACAGGCCCGAGCCGCCGGGCAGGCCCAGGTCGAGCAGCACAGCCGCATAAGCGTGGTCGCTCAAGGCCAGGCGCGCGGCGGGCGCGTCGGCCGCATGGTCGACGCGATAGCCCGCGCGCGTGAGCCCGGTGGCCAGCGCCTGGGCCAGCATGGTGTCGTCTTCGACCAATAACAATTGCATGGCCCTCAGTGTGCCTCGGTTGCATTAATAACTTTTTAACGCCGCTTGCGCAGCATCGGGGCTGTGTGTGAATTGCCCGGAGTTGCCATGAACGTGTTGAGCCCCGCCCACCCGACCCGCCCGACGAACCTGAGCGAGCGTGACGCAGCGACCTTTTTTCGAGAGTGTTTCATCGACGAGCTGGCGCGTGCCGCTTGGCGCGACCCGGTGCAGTACCGGCGCGAGCTGCTGGCCGACAGCTCACGCCTGCGCGGCGTGCTCGATGAAGCGGCACGCACGGTCGGCTGGAGCCGCCCGCTGCCCGAAGGCCATGCGCGTGGCGTTGCACTCAGCGTCATCCGCGGTGAGGTGGCGGCGCATGTGGCCGAGGTTTTGCAGGGCGACGACGGGGCCTCCCATGTGCAGCGCGTGGTGACGGTGGTCGATGGCGGCGATGGCGAGCCGGTCGTGCTGGCGCAAGCCGATGGAGCCTCAGCCGGTGCTGCAGCGGCCCTGGCTAACGCCTTGGCAGCGCTGCAGGCCCGTCTCAGCCTGCAAGGAGCGCGAACATGACGGCGCCCAAGGTGTTTTCATTTGCCACCATGATGGTGCTCGCACAGCGCCGCCATTCGACACGCGTGGCCGCGCAGGAAAGCCCCACCCCCCAGTCGCAGCGCAGAGACCTCGCGTCACGATCGGCGCTTCAGGACATGGGTTCCTTCCTTCAGCGCTTGTCTGCGCCGAAGGGAAAGCATGCCTGAGCTGTGCCGCGCGACCCCCTGAGAACCGGCTCGTCGTATCGCGATGGATTTTTTCAACGCTGCCACGGGCTCACCCATCGCCGAAGTGGCCGTGCTGTCTGAAGCGCAGAGGGCACATGCCTATGCTGCGGCCTCTCATGCCTAGCAGCTTCAAGACCGTCACGCTGGTGGCTTTGCCGTTGGACTCGGGCGTCACGCACTTCTACAAATCAGCGCATCTTGCCGACGCGTTTGCAATCTGGCTGCCAGCCGGTGCATCCAACGACCCCGATGAGTTGGCCCGGTTCATCTTCTCGCACCAGCCCGCGTGGGTTGGCGGGCTCATGAGGGTGCGAGACCTGCTGGTGGCAGGCCTGGGCCTCAAGACGGGCAACCAATTGGCGTCACTCGCTGCCGGTGCCAAGGCCCATCGGGTCGGCATCTTCAAGGTCTACAGCGTGAGCGAAACCGAGATCATTCTGGGAGAGGACGACAAGCACCTCGATTTCAGGGTGTCGCTCTTTTGTGCCGCGGGGTCGGCGCCGCAAGCCAGCCGTCAGTGGGTGCTCTCCACCGTGGTCGATTGCCACAACCGGCTCGGGCGTGCCTACATTTTTCTCATTGCCCCGTTTCACCGCTGGGTCGTCAAGGCCAGCCTCATGCGGGCGGCTCGTGTGGGTTGGCCCGCAGCGCCCAAGGTGTAGAGGCGCCGGGGCCGCTTCTTCAGCGCTTCTCCCTCCTCGAGGGAAAGCATGTCTAAGGCTGCAGCCACCCCGTCTCGAGCGGCGTGGCGCAGAGCTGGGCGAAATCGCCTTCCTCGGCGCGAAAGTCCCAGCGCTCGATCACGCAGCGGCCGGGCGGCAGCGGCCCACCCCAGCGAATCAGGTTGATCGAATTGGGCACACCGTCGCGCACGCGGCTCGACAGCGCGGTGCCCGCCTGCACCGCCCACAAGCGGCGTTTGAGGCGCGGCACCCGCTCGTGCAGGGGCAGCACGAACGGGAGGTGAATGTGCCCGCCGAGCACCAGATCGGCCCCGGCCTCGGCCCAGCGCTGCGTGGCCAGCAGGTGCCCGCGCAGGCGGTCGTGCACGTCGCCTTCTTTTTGCACACCGATCGGCTGGTGGACCACGACCACGCGCAACTGGCCCGCTTGCGCGCGTTTCAACCTGTCTGCCACGGCTTCAATCTGCCGCCGCGACACCTGGCCGTGTTTGTGCCGCGCGCGCCGCGTGGTGATGACGGTGATGATGAGCAGCCCCGGCGACTCGAACTCCGGCGCCAGCGCGCCGAACTCGCGCTGAAAGTTGGCATAGGGCCAGAACAGCCGTGCCGCGAGGTTGAACAAGGGGATGTCGTGGTTGCCGGGTATGGCCAGCGTGTGCGGGGCGCCGAGCTGATCAACGAACTCACGCGCCGAGCGAAACTGGGCGCGGCGGGCGCGCTGGGTGATGTCGCCCGACAACACCACCAGCTCGGGTTGTTGCACGCGGGCCAGGCGAAGCAGTGCGTCGAGCACCGCTGGCCGCTCGGTGCCGAAGTGTGGGTCCGAGATGTGCAAAAGCAGCGTCACGACGGCTCGCTTGGGTTGGCCTCGGCTGTTGGTTTGAGCAGGTACAAGGGTTTGGGTGACACCCGAAACTCAAGCGGCGGGCGCATGAAACTCACCTCTCCGTCGGTTGCGACCTTCACGCGCCGCGTGCCGTAGCGCAGCCAGGGCGCCACGGTCATGCGCTGGAACTGAAAACTCTCCACCCGCTCGTCATCGCCCAGCGTGCCCATGGCACCTTGCACCAACAGGCGCAGCAGCGCCAAGGGCCCCACCGGCTTGAGCATGACGGCGGTCACATGCCCGCTCTCGAAGGCGTGCGCCTCGGGCAAGCCCACCTGCTGCAGCTGCAAACGGTTGTTGCCGACGAACAGGCTCGACGAGCGCACCTCGCGAACGCCTTCGCCCCATTGAATGCGCAGCCTCAGCCGCTGGTGCGCACGCATGGCGGTGACCACGGCCGCACCGAGCGCCACCACACGGTTGCGGCCGAAGCGGTTCTTGAAGTGTTCACGGTCCTCCAGCAGGTCTGGGTACAGCCCCAGGCTCGCGTTGACCAGGAACAACCGCTCGTTGACCAAACCCACCTGCACCGGTTCCACCTTGGCGTTCAGCAGTGCGTGCGTGGCTTCGGTGGTGTCGGCAGGGATGCGGTGTGCGCGGCTGAAGTAGTTGAAGGTGCCCTGCGGCAGCACGCCGAGCGGGCAGCCGGCTTGGTGCGCGGCTTGCGCCACGGCGTTGATGGTGCCGTCGCCACCGGCCACGACCACCGCGCCACCTTGCGCCACCGCCTGCGCCACGGCGCGGCGCGCTTCGGCGGGGATGTCGGCGCCCTTTTCCAACAGTTGGATGTGATGGCGGCGGCCCGCCTCGTTGAGCAATTGAGCAATGAGCTGGCTTTTTTCCTGCGCATCAGCGCGGCCGGAGGCTGCATTGATGACGATGCTCAGCGGTGCTGCGGGTGTGTACGGGGTATGCATGCAGCCGTTTGAGGCAGAAGGCGCGCCCGCCGCGCACACGAGGTTGGCGACGCGGGGAAGGGCCAAGCAGCTTCGAAGGGGCGGGTTGTCAGCGCTTCTTTGCACTCTTCTTGCTCGGTGAAACCTTCGTTGCCGTTTTGCCGCTCCAGAAGTCGACCACCTGCTTGGCGCCTTCTGCTTGCATCGTCGTCACCTGCCGCTTGGTTGCGGCCGCCGCTTGGCCGCGGGCCGATCCGGCGACTCGGTTGGCGGCGCTGAGCCAGGCGCTCATGAAGGGGTTCTTGGTTGTCCAAGGGTTGCGCATATCGTTCTCCCACTGACCGGGCTGGTCGCTGCCGTAGCTTCGGGGGAGCAGCGGGCCATGTCAGTCGCCCGAGCGGCCTTCCTCGCGTCGTATTTGTCCTACGCGACGCCTCGCGCGTCAAAGGATGAACGGCACGAAGCGCTTGCTCGTCGACATGTACTCGGCATAGGCCGCGCCGAAGTGCTGCAAACACTCGGCCTCGTCGCGCAGCGCGGTGATGAAGAGCGCCACGCTCGCCACCCCGGCCAGCGCGGTGCTGGCGAGCGAGATGTCTTTCAGCCAGGCGCCCCAGGCCAGGTAGAGCAGGGCGGCATACATCGGGTGGCGGATGTAGCGAAAGAGGCCGCTGGTCACGAGTTGCGAGGTTTTTTCGAACGCAAACAGCTCCGCGTCTTGCCGCTCGCTGCCGGGCCGGCCGATCTTCTTCAGCAACTGCACCGCATGCACAGCCATCGCGATGGAGCTGGCGAGCAGCAGCCACGAGACGATCTGCCGCGGCGAAAACGGGTCGACTGTCCACAGGGGGAAGTTGATCAACACCAGGGCCAGCATGCACTCCCAGGCGATGAAGCGGTAGAAGCCGTGGGAGCGCGGGTTGAGCAGCGCGCGCCGCGAGACGTAGGCGAAGAAGGCGGTGCCGGCGCAGAAGATGAGCAGTGCTGCCAAGGGGGTCATCGTGCGGCGCCCGCGGGGGCCATGGGCCGGGTGGCCTCGAAGGGGGGTGCGGCGGCGGGCTCGCGGCCATTGACGAAGGTGGCCTTGACCCGTTCGGACACATGGAAGTAGCTGCCCCAGATGGCGGCAGCGAACACGCCGCGCCCCAGCTCGCCCCATTCCTTGCTGGTGATTGCGCCGGCAGCCGCCGGGATCATCTGCGCCAGTGCGAAGTCGATGAACTGGATCGCAACGCTGGCCACGAGCAGCACGATGTACAAGCGCGGCACGCCGCGCCGTTTCTGGAAGAACATCACCAGCAACAGCAGCGAAAACACCAGGTGACCGAGGTTGGCCGCCAGCTCGAACAGCAACACCGGCGCCCACAGTGCGTGGTAGGCCGAGGCTCCCACGGTGGTGAGCTGGGCCCAGGTGTCGGCCGCATACGAGGGCAGCAGCTTGGTGATGTCGAGCAGCAGCCGGATCGGCACCACCACCACGCCAAGGGCCGGCAGGAGCAACCAGCCGGCAATGCCGTTCAGCTTGCTGTTGGGCAAAGCGAAGGGCACGGCCGGTGGGTCATGGCGGTACAGCTTGAGGGCCAGCCAGGTGAAGCCGGCGAGCAGCAGGGCAGCGAGCAGGGCCACCGTCCAGTTGAAGCGCTCCAGGCCGCTTAGCCTGGCGGGAGCTGCCGCGTTGTCGCCCCGGTAGAGCATGTAATCGGTGGCATCGCGTGCGCGGTCGAGGTTGGCCGCGTAGCGGGCGGTGTCGGCCGGTGCGACGTGGTCGGCGCGTGAGCGGAAACTGTCGACCATCCACAGCACCTTGTCCTTCTCCGACCTGCGCCGCTCGAACTCGAAGCTCGCGTCGTCGACGCGGATGGTTTCGGCCTTGGTGTCCCAGGCTTCCGGCAGCCTCACCTCGGTGGTGTGGGTCAGGCTCACCGGGTGGGCCAGCGCGAGCGGGCTGACACGGATGGGGTCGCGCGGGCCGCGCAGGTAACCGTCGAGTTCCGGCGCATGGATGCTCGCTTCGAGGCGTTTGCGTGCTTCGGCGTGTTTCCAGAACTCGTCGATCAGGTAGTGCTCGGTGACGGTCAGCCGGTTTTGTCGTTCGTCCTCCTGGATGTTCATCGGCGCGGCCACCTTCAGCTTGGGGTGGTAGCGCGCGTAGAAGTTCAGGTAGCGCTTTTGCAGGTCTTCGCGGTTTTCGGTGGCGAGCGTGTTGCGCAAGGCCTCGGCGCTTGCGCCTTGCACGACGGTGGTGACGGTGTAGCGTACGGGTTGGTCGAAGCCGCTTTGCGCCTCGTACAACGTGTGGATGCTGTGCTTGGAGAGCTTGCTGCTGTCGTTGGCCATGCTGACCAGCGCTTGGGTCGACTCATCGATCACCAGCGCGGCCTCGTAATCGGGCTGGAACAGGTGCGCCAGGTCACCCTTTTGCGGTGCGCGGGTCGGGTCGATCCAATAGGCCTTGCCTTCGAGCTGGGCCCGAACGAGCACGTGGTTGAAGGCGTAGGGTGTGGGCTGCAGGTCGCGGATGCCGCGCCGCAGCGAGGTGTGCACCAGCGCGGCATGCGCCTCGATGCCCAGCGCCTGCAACAAGGTCATGGTCAGCAGCGACTTGTCTTTGCAGTCGCCGAAGCGGCGCTCCAGCACCTGGTGCGGCAAGCTCGGTGCGTGCGAGCCCGGGCCGATCTCGACACCCAGGTAGCGGATCTCGCGTTGCACGAGGTTCAGCGCTGCCAGCAGGCGGTCTTGCGGGGCCGAGTGCGCCATGGCAATGCGATCGACCTCGGCCTGCAGCGCGGGGCTGAGCCGGGCTGGAACGCGGTAGTACGGAACGGCCCAGCGCGCAACCGACTGCCAGTCTTTGAACTCACCCCATTGCACCGATGGGTAAGGGTCGAACCAGTTCGGCGTGTCGGACTCGACCACCAACGCGGGCACCTCCTTGGTTTCCCACACATGCTCGGTGTGGGTTCCGCGGTCGGTGGCCAGCGCCTCGATGCGGTTGTTGCGCGAAGAGAGGTGCAGCTCGCGCCCCTTGGGCCACAACAGGCGGGTGTGCAGGTGGTGCACCGGCACCCTCCATTGCAGTTCGAAGCTGCCAAACTGCCGGTCGCCGAAGACCGGGTTGCTGCCGCGAACCGAGTACGCGTACTCGACGATGTCACCCACGCGGATGTCGTCAAGGAACACGTTCGCCGTCTTGCTGCCGTCGTAGATGAGGTATTCAAGCTCTTGCTCGCGCTGCAGCACCTTCACCGAAGCGCTGGCCAGCTTGGGGATGATCCGTGCACCGCGGCGCACCTGGATCGTGTGCAGCGACAGTGCCTGGTACGAGGGGTCGAAACGAATCTCGACATGCGCCACCGACTCGACCCCACGCTCGTTGAGCGCCTTGGTCGCGATGTGCCGGTAGTGCACCTTCTCTCGCGCGTCGACCCGGGTCTGGGTATCGACCAGCAGGTAGTGCACCCCTTGGCTGACCTGGCCGGTCGGCATCACGGCGGGCTCGCTTGGGGTTACGGCGCGCACCCAGGGCGGCGTGGGCGAGACGGCAAACTCGCGAGGCGCGGCGGCCTGGGTGCTGCCCAGGGCCAGCAGCCCGGTGCAGCAGAGCGCGAACAAGCGCCGCCAGGCATTCCCGCGGGCGAGCAGATTGGATCGGATTTTCAAGAAGACTCCCTCGCATCGCTGTCGTCGTGGTGCAAGCGGCAGGTTCGTTGCCTGGCCGCGATGTGCAGCGGATTCTTCCACGGGATGCGGGCGGCCTCCAGCGCGCGGGCTGTGGCGATCGGGCGAGGTGTGAACTTGGTTGCGGCCAGGTGGGGCCGCGGGGAGCGGGGGAGTGATCAACGCCCTGGCGCGGGGCCAGGGCCGGCCGCTCAGGCCTGGATCACACCGCCGCGCACGCTGCGCTCTGCGCCAGCCGTGGAGTAGACCGAGGCAGCGCGGTCGCGCGGCATCAGCACGTCAATCGCGCGGTCGAGGGCGGCGGTGGCACGCGCGAGCGACTCGCGCTGTGAGGCCACCAGGCCGCTGGCGAGCTTCAGGCGCTCGCGCAGGGGTGGCGGCACCGGGCCGCTGCGTGCGGCGTGGGTGAAGTGGTCCACAGCGCGCGCCAATGCGCGGTGCAGCTCGGTGGCGTGGTGGTCGATCGCCACGCTGTCGTTGGCGCGCAGCGATTCGCCCAGCGACGCGAGCTGCGTTTCCACCGCGGCGAGCGTGGTTTCGAGTTCAGGGCTAGCCGTGATGGGGGCTGGCGTGTTCATGGTCGGGTTCACCAGGGGTGAGCTGCGCGCTAGGGAAGCCAAGACGTTCAGTGTTGTGACTTGCCCAGCACTTCATTTGCGTTGGCAATGAGCCGGTCGGCGATCTTCTCGGCGTTGATCTCGAACTTGCCGTCGCTGATGGCCTGGGCGATACGGGCCACCTTGTCGGCGTCAAATTCAGAGTTGGCGCCACCCGACAGCAACGAGGCTGCGGTGTTCGACAACTCGACCTTTGCGCTCGGGTCGCTGGTGCTGGCAGCCTTTTCCTGGGCCTTGGCGGCTTCGGCGGGCTGGTTGCGCGCCGGGCCAACGGGGCCGACGCCTGCGGGTTTGTCTGCGGGATTGCCGACTTTCATCATGTACTCCTTGGGCTGGGACAGGACCCAAACCTTTCAACATGGACGGTGTATCGGCCCGTCCGGCGCTGGACTTTAGGTTTTTCTTTTGAATTGTGAGTGCGACGTCTAAATTTCACAATGCGATTTCCAACTGACGCTCCGCCACCGGCATGCCCGACACCACGCGACCGCTTTCGGTGCGCACACGGGCTGGCTGCCCTTCCATCCCGGCCGTGACGGCTTCACCCGACCCGGCCACCGCAAAACCTTGACCCGCCACTCGAATTTGCACCCGCTCGCCGGCGGCAAACCACTGGCGCGCTTTCAGGCTGCGCTCGCGCAAGCTTTGGCCGGGCGTAAGCGCTGTCGCCAGCGTGCGGCCGAGCAGCAGGCTCAGGTCGGTCACCGGCGGGTTCAATGTGTCTTCGGCCAGATTGATCTCGGCTTGACGGAAATCGCCCGCGGCCAGCACATGACCGACGGGCAGGGTGGCGGTTGAGACCATCGCGGGGCCGAAGACGTTCACCGTCACGGGCAGGTAAACGCTCCAGGGTGTGACGCCTTTCACACAACGCAGGCCGACACGGGTTTTGCCCCACAGGCGCGCGCCGTTGGGCAGGAAAGGCAGCACCTGCTCGCAGGCGCCCAGGCGCAGGCGGGGGTCGAGCCGGCCGGTGCTCACTTCAACGCGCGGCATGCCGGTGCCGGTGAGTTTGGCCATCACGAACTGGCGCGCTTGTTCTATCAGCGGGTCGGTTTGCGCATGCGCGCTGCCTGCCAGGGCAAACAGCCAGGCGATGACGAGCGAACGCAGCAGAGGCAGGGTCTTTTCCACGCTGCCACTTTAGAAGGGGAGGCGCCAGCCCAGGCTCCGAAATGACCAAGAAAGGGGCCGCTATTCCCGCTTATGTTTCGATGCACGTTGCCCACAATCCTTTCACATCACCCCATGGGTTTTTGCCAGGGACCACCAGCATGTTGAACCGCCTCACCAGTTCGCTCGACTTTCACGGCCAGGCCTTGAGCCTGCGCTCGGAGCGGCAACGTCTGATCGCGAGCAACATCGCCAACGCAGACACGCCGGGCTACGTGGCCCGCGACATGGATTTTTCTGCCGCCTTGCGCCAGGCCACCGGCCAGATGCAGGGCGCCACCACGCTGGCCGCCAGCCAGCCGGGCCACATCGGTGGCGCTGGCAGCACGGCGGCCGCCGTGCAGGCCAACCTGGTGTACGCCACGCCGAGCCAGACCAACCTCGACCGCAACACGGTCGACATGGACCGCGAGCGCGCCAATTTTGCCGACAACTCAGTGCGCTACGAAGCCACCCTGCGCTTCATCAACGGCAACGTGCGCACGATGCTCGATGCCATCCGGGGTCAATCATGAAGACGAGCTCTAACTTGCAGCCGGCCGGCAGCCCCTCGGGGGAGGGGCCGATGAACTCATCGGACGAGGGGTTGTCATGAGCATGTTCCAGATTTTCAATGTGAGCGGCAGCGCGGTCAGCGCACAGAGCCAGCGCCTCAACGTCGTCGCCTCCAACCTGGCCAACGCCGACACCGTGGCCGGGCCCGATGGCACGGCTTACAAGGCGCGGCAGGTCACCTTCCAGACCGAGCTGATGGGCCAGGTCGGCCAACCCCACGGGGGTGCCGCCGCCGGCGTGAAGGTCAGCAACATCAGCGAAGACCAGACGCCCGGCCGCCGTGTGCACGACCCCAAGCACCCGAGCGCCGACGCTGAAGGCTACGTGACCTACAGCAACGTGAACGCGGTCGAAGAGATGGTCAACATGATCTCGGCCTCGCGCTCGTACCAGAACAACATCGAAGTCATGAACACGGCCAAGACGCTGCTGCTCAAGACCTTGCAAATGGGTCAGTGACAACCTGAGCTGACAAGGACACCCCACCATGCCCGTCACCAACGTTCAATCAACCTACGCCGCGCTCAACGACAAGAGCAGCGTCGTCACCGCCAACGAGGCGGGCAGCGCCGACCGCTTCTTGAAGCTCTTGGTCGCGCAGATGAAAAACCAAGACCCGCTGTCGCCGATGGACAACGCGCAGGTCACCAGCCAAATGGCGCAGATCAACACCGTCACCGGCATCGAAAAGCTCAACGGCACGGTGAAAGGCCTGTCGGGCCAGTTCATGCAGATGCAGGCGCTGCAAGGCGCCTCGCTGGTCGGGCGCGACGTGGTCGTGCCGGGCAACAAGATGAACATGGACAACGGCGTGGGCGTGGGCGGCTTCGAGCTCAACAGCGCGGCCGACAGCGTCAAGGTGGAAGTGCTCGGCCCTGGCGGCCACGTGCTCGACACCCTGAACCTCGGCGCCCAGACCGCCGGCATGCACAGCTTCGACTGGACGGCGGGCGCCAACGCCAGCGCCGCCGGCGTGACCTTTCGCGTGTCGGCCACCAGCGGCAGCATCAAGCTGGATGCGACCACGCTGATGCGCGACCGCGTCAAAGCCGTCAACACCTCGGGCGACAGCCTGCAGCTTGAGCTGCAGAACTCCGGCAGCGTGGCCTACAACCAGGTCAAAGCCTTCAACTGATTCCTGCTTTCTAACAAGGACACCCCATGAGCTTCCAACAAGGTCTTTCCGGTCTGAATGCAGCGAGCAAGAACCTCGATGTCATCGGCAACAACATTGCCAACGCCAACACCTATGGCGCCAAATCGTCGCGCGCCGAGTTCGGCGACATGTACGCCGCGGCGCTGGGCGCGGGCGGCAGCAGCAGCATCGGCATCGGCGTGAACCTGCAAGCGGTCACGCAGCAGTTCAGCCAGGGCAACATCACCACCACCGCCAACGGCCTGGACCTCGCCATCAACGGCTCGGGCTTTTTCGAGGTGAACAGTGGCGGCCAGACGCTCTACTCGCGCAACGGCCAGTTCCAGGTCAACAAAGACGGCTTCATCGTCAACAACCAGAGCGGCCAGTTGCTGGGCTACCCGGCCGACGCACAGGGCGTGATCCAGCCCGGCCTGGCCGTGCCGCTGCAGCTGCCCACCGCGGGCATTGACCCGGCGCCCACGACCGAGATCACGATGGAGATGAACCTCGACTCACGCGCCGGCGTCACGCTGCCGGCCGCCACGCCGATGGTGAACTTCAGCGATGCGACCACCTACAACAACGCCACCTCGCTCACCGTCTACGACGACCTGGGCCAGGACGTGGCGCTGACCTACTACTTCCAGAAGACCGACACCTCGACCTGGAACGTGTACGTCACGGCCAACGGCACCTCGGTGGCTGTGGACGGTGCGGGCGACCCGGCTCCGCTGACCACGATGATCTTCCCGGCCAACGGGGGCTCTCCCACTTCGCCCGCCGGCGCGGTGACGCTCGACGTGCCGGCCTCGACCAACGCGGCCGGCGCGCAGACGCTGGCCATCCCCGGCATCCAGCTCAGCCTGTCGGGGGCCTCGCAGTTTGGCGCTGGTTTTGGCGTGACCAACCTGTCGCAAGACGGCTACGCGCCGGGCCAGCTCTCGGGCCTGTCGATCGAAAAGAACGGCATCGTGATGGCGACCTACTCCAACGGCCAGTCCAAGCCGGCGGGCCAGATCGAACTGTCGACCTTCCGCAACCCGCAAGGCTTGAAGCCGCTGGGCGGCAACCTGTGGGCGCGCACCTTTGAGTCGGGCGACCCGATCGTGGGCACGCCGGGCCAGGGCAACCTGGGCGTGTTGCAGTCGGGCGCGCTCGAAGAGTCGAACGTCGACCTGACGGCCGAGCTGGTCAACATGATCACGGCGCAGCGCACCTACCAGGCGAATGCGCAGACGATCAAGACGCAAGACCAGGTGTTGCAGACGCTGGTGAACCTGCGTTGATTTGATCGACTGAACTGATCGTGCACACCATTCTTCGCGTTAATCCCCCCGAACGGTTTGTGGCGCGCGAACAGCAAGGAGTGACGCCATGGACCGCATGATTTACCTGTCGATGTCGGGCGCCAAGGCCATGATGCAGCGGCAAGACACGCTGGCCAACAACCTGGCGAATGTGTCGACACCCGGCTTTCGTGCCGAGCTGCAGGCGTTTCGCGCGGTGCCGGTACTGGGCAGCGGCGCCAGCACGCGTGTTTATGCGCTGGAGAGCACCCCCGGCTACAACAGCGCCCCCGGCGTCGTCACCAACACCGGCCGCAACCTCGACGTGGCGGTGCAAGGCAACAGCTGGTTGTCGGTGCAGGCGCTCGACGGCACCGAGGCTTACACCCGCGGCGGCGCGCTCGACATCAGCGCCGACGGCACGCTCACCACACGCAGCGGCCTGCCGGTGATGGGCGACGGCGGCCCGATCCAGATTCCCGCCAACAGCGAAGTGAGCATTGGTGGTGACGGCACCATCAGCGCCAAGAACGCCACCACCGGCAAGAACGTCGCGGTGGGCAAGCTCAAGCTCGTGACCCCCGAAGCCGCACTCGAGCGTGGTGAAGACGGCCTCTTTCGCGCGCCTGAAGGTGACCTCGGGGCCGACCCGCTGGCGCGGGTGCAAGACGGTGCGCTCGAAGGCTCGAACGTGAGCGCGGTCGAGACCATGGTCTCCATGATCACCGCGGCACGCCAGTTCGAAGCGCAGATGAAGATGCTGCAAACCGCCGAGGGCGACGAAAAGGCCGCGGCGCAATTGCTCTCCATCAGTTAACGGATACGAAATAGAAGGAGCATTCACCATGATGCGTTCCCTGTGGATCTCGAAGACCGGCATGGAGGCCCAGCAAACCCAGCTGGACCACATCTCGAACAACCTCGCCAACACCGCGACCAATGGCTATAAAAAGTCGCACGCGGTGTTCGAAGACCTGATGTACCAGAACCTGCGCCAGGCTGGCGCCAACAGCACCGAGCAGACCACGCTGCCCACCGGCTTGCAGGTCGGCCTGGGCACACGCGCCGTGGCCACCTCGCGCAGCTTTGCCCAAGGCAACCTGCAGCAAAGCAGCAACACGCTCGACGTGGCGGTGCGCGGCAGCGGCTTCTTCGAAATCCAGATGCCCGACGGCACGCCCGGCTACACCCGTGACGGCTCGTTCCAGGTCAACTCACAAGGCCAGCTCGTCACCAACAACGGCTTCACCGTGCAGCCCGGCATCACCATCCCGGCCAACGCACAAAGCGTGACCATCGGCGCCGACGGCACGGTGAGTGTGGCCATCCCCGGCCAGACCACGCCGCAGACGGTGGGCCAACTTTCGTTGTCGAGCTTCGTCAACCCGGCCGGCCTCGAGCCCAAGGGCCAGAACCTCTACACCGAGACTGCCGCCTCGGGCACACCCACCGCTGGCACACCGGGCCTCAATGGCCTGGGCGCCTTGCAACAAGGCATGGTCGAAACCTCGAACGTGAACGTGGTCGAAGAGCTGGTTGGCATGATCCAGACGCAGCGCGCCTACGAACTCAACTCGAAGGCCATCCAGACATCTGATCAGATGCTGCAGCGCCTGGCCCAACTGTGATGAAGGCGCTGGTTTTGGTGGCGGCCTGCGTGGCCCTCGCAGGCTGCGAAACGCCCTACGGCCTGCCCAAGGTCGACGTGGCGGGTTCGCCCACTGTTCGGGCGCAGCCAGTGGCAACGCCGGTGGGGAACAACGGCTCCATCTTCCAGGCCGGGCAATACCGCCCGCTGTTCGAAGACCACCGCGCGCGTCTGGTGGGCGACACCCTCACCGTGCAGATCGTGGAAAAAGTCGCAGCCAGCCAAAAGAGCACCAGTTCCATCGACAAGGGCGGCTCCATCGCGGGCGGCGTCTCGGCGCTGCCGGGCGTGCGCGCAGGTGCATTTGCGCGCGCTGCGGTTGAAGGCAGCTCCACCAACACCTTCGCCGGCAAGGGCAGCACCGAAAACACCAACGATTTTTCGGGTGTGATCACCTCGGTCGTGACCGAAGTCCTGCCCAACGGGCATTTGATGATCCGGGGCGAAAAGCAGATCGGCGTGAACCAAAACGTCGACGTGCTGCGCTTTTCAGGCCAGGTCGACCCGCGTGCCATCCAACCGGGCAACACCGTGGCTTCGGCCCAGATCGCCAACGTGCGCCTCGACCACCGTGGCCGTGGCGCGCAGGCCGATGCCAACGGAATAGGCTGGTTGGGGCGCTTCTTTTTGAACGTTCTCCCGTTCTAAAGAATTCCAAAATGGCAGCAACCAGGACGCTGCCCACATGGAAACCACTCAAGACAAGCTGCTCGAAGCGCTGATCAAGGCCTTGATCAGCCTCACGGTCTTGGCCGCCAGCGCCGCCCTGTGGTGGCCGATCACGGCCCAGGCCACGCGCATCAAGGAAGTTGCCGCCGTGCAGGGCGTGCGCAGCAACCAGCTGGTGGGCTATGGCCTTGTCGTCGGTCTCGACGGCACCGGCGACCAGACCACCTCGGCCCCTTTCACCGCCCAAAGCCTGGCCGCCATGCTGCAACAGATGGGTGTGACCGTGCCGGCAGGCACCAACATGCAGATCAAGAACGTGGCGGCCGTGATGGTCACCGCGCAGCTGCCCGCTTTTGGACAGCCTGGCCAGACCATCGACGTGAGCGTGGCCTCTCTGGGCAATGCCAAATCGTTGCGCGGCGGCACGCTGATCGCCACGCCGCTCAAGGGCGCCGATGGCCAGGTCTACGCGCTCGCGCAAGGCAACCTCATCGTCGGCGGCGCGGGTGCGTCGGCTGGCGGCTCCAAGGTGCAGATCAACCACCTGAGCGCAGGCCGTGTGCCCGAAGGCGCCACGGTGGAGCGCTCGGTGGCGACACCGCTCAACCAGGGCTCGACCCTGCAGCTCGACCTGAAGGCGAGCGACTACTCCACCGCCCGCGAAGTGGCGCGCGCCATCAACGCCAAGATGGGCGAGGGCGTGGCCCAGGCTGTCAACGGCCGGGTGGTGCAAGTGCGCATGCCCGAGGCGGCCGATGCCCGCGTGGGCTTTCTCGCCGACATTGAAAACCTGCCGCTGCAGCTGGCCATTCCTTCGGCCAAGGTCGTGATCAACGCACGCACCGGCTCGGTGGTGATGAACCAGAGCGTGACCTTGAGCGCCTGCGCCGTGGCGCACGGCAACCTCTCGGTGACGATCAATTCCACGCCTGTGATCAGCCAGCCCGGGCCGTTCTCGAAGGGCGAGACGGTGGTCAAGGAAAAGGCCGAGATCACCATCAAGCAAGAACCGGGTGCGCTGATCCAGATGGCCGCCGGCGCCAAGCTCGCCGATGTGGTGAAGGCGCTGAGCGCGCTGGGTGCCACGCCGCAAGATTTGCTGGCGATTCTTCAAGCCATGAAGAGTGCCGGCGCCTTGAATGCAGAGATCGAGGTGATCTGAGCCATGGTCATCTCGTCCAACTCCCCCCTCGGCGGCGACGCCCGCGCGCTGGCTGGCCTGCGCAACAGCGCATCAACCGACCCCAAGGCGGCGGTCAGGGAAGCGGCCAAGCAGTTCGAAGCCATTTTCATGCAGCAGCTGATGAAGAGCATGCGTGACGCGTCGATGTCGTCGGGCATGCTCGACAACGCCGGCACGAAGATGGGCACCGAGATGCTCGACCAGCAGTTCGCCACACAAATGACGGGCTTGCCCGGCGGCCTCTCCGACATGATCGCCAAGCAGCTGGAGCGCCAGCTTGGCGAGCCGCTCGCCAACATCGCGGCCGATGCGGCAAAGGCGGCCGCGACGGCCCAGCCGGCGCAGCCACCCGCCGCAGCGCCACTCAGCAGCAACCTGCAAGGCAAGGAGCGCCAGATCGGCTTCCTGAAGCTGCACGACGGCGCGGCGAAGGCGGCCGAAGCCGCCACCGGTATTCCCGCCAACTTCATGGTGGCTCAAGCCGCGCACGAATCGGGCTGGGGCCGCCACGAGATCAAGAACAAAGACGGCTCGACCTCGTTCAACGTGTTCGGCATCAAGGCCACCAGCAGCTGGAAGGGTGCCACCACCGAGGTCACCACCACCGAGGTGATCAACGGCGAGGCGCGCAAGGTCAAGGCCAAGTTTCGCGCGTATGGCAGCTACGAAGAAGCCTTCACCGACTACGCGCGGATGATGAAGAACAACCCGCGCTACGCCAAGGTGGTGGAGAGCGGCGCCTCGGCGCAGGGTTTTGCGCAAGGCTTGCAGAAGGCCGGTTACGCGACCGACCCGGAGTACGCGGCCAAACTCACGCGCATGATCAACACCACCCTGCGCCTGCAGCGAGTGGCATGAAGCCCCCACGCTCACTTTGTTCGCTGCCATCTGGCTTGCAGGCCAGATGGCCTTCGCCAGCCACTCGCGAGCGCGCAGGCGCTCGCTCGGTGCGGGCTCAGCCCCCCAAGGGGGCGCAGGCCTGCTTTGGGGCGGCCCGGCGGCTGGCCTGGCCTGCCTTGAGTACACCTCTAAGGAGCACCTGACATGGCCAGCCTGATGGGGATCGGCACCCGGGCGATGTTCGCCAACTACGCGGCGCTGCAAGTCACCGGCAACAACATTGCCAACGCCAACACGCAGGGCTACTCGCGCCAGGAGGCACAGCTCGCCACCGCGCCGGGGCAGTACACCGGCGCGGGCTTTTTCGGGCAGGGCGTCAACGTCACCACGGTGGCGCGCTCTTATGACCGCTTTCTGACCAACCAAGCGGCGGCCACCAGCTCGATCGCCAGTGCAGATTTCTCGCGCATGACCCAGCTCATGCAATTGGAAACCGTGCTCCCGCTCGGCGAGGCGGGCCTGGGGCAGGCCGCCCGCCAGATGCTCGACGCCTTCGTCGACGTGGCCAACAACCCGCAGGATGCGTCGGCGCGCCAGGTGGTGATCGCACGCACGCAAGAGCTGGCCGCTCGCTTCAAGACGGCGGGTGAACAGCTCAGCTCTTTGCAGGCAGGCGTGTCGCAAGACATGAAGTCGGCCATTGCCAGCGTCAACGGGCTCGCTACGCAGGTGGCCGACCTGAACAAGCAGATCTCGGCGCTCAGGGGCAGCGGCCACTCGCCCAACGAGTTGCTCGACCAGCGTGACCTGCTGGTGAGCGAGATCAGCAGCTACGTCAACGTCAGCAGCATCCAGGCCGACGACGGCAGCGTGGGCCTGTTCATTGGCGGTGGCATGTCGCTGGTGCTGGGCAGCACGGCCAACGTGCTGAAGGGCGCGCCTGACCTCTACGACCCGGCCAAGACCCAGCTCGCCTTGCGCGAAGGCGGGGTCGATCGGCTGATACCGCAAGAGAGCATCACCGGTGGCACGATTGCCGGCCAGGTGCGCTTCCAGAACGAAGACCTCACGGCGGCGCGCAACCTGCTCGGCCAGATGGCGGTGGCGGTCAGCGGCGCCATCAACCAGCAGCAGGCCCTGGGCCTGGACGCTCGCCAGCCGGCCAGCGCCGGCTCGCCCCTGTTCTCGATCGGTGCGCCGCGCACCTTGTCGGCCTCGCCCAACGGGGGCGATGCCACGTTCAGCCTCTCAGTGAGTGATTTCACCCACGTGCAGGCCAGCGACTACGAGTTGCGTTTTGACGGCAGTGACTACCGCCTCACCCGCCTGTTGGATGGCGCCACCGTGACCGGCAGCCCTTTCTCGCCCGCGGCCCTGGCGGCTGGTGTGCAGGTCGAAGGCCTCACGCTGCAACTGAACGCGGGCACCGCCGTGTCGGGTGACCGTTTCCTGCTGCAAGCCGCTGGCCCGGCCGCCGTCGACATGCGCGCGGTGATGACCGACCCGCGTGGCCTGGCTGCCGCAGCCGCCGTGACCGGCCGTTATGCCGTGACCAACACCGGCACGGCCAGCACCGCTTCGCTCGGCCTGGTCGACCCGACAGCCTACGACGCCACGCTGACCGCGCGCCTGACCTTCACCTCGGGCACCGGCGACTACAGCTACGACATGCTCGACGCGAGCAATGCCGTGGTCGCGAGCGGCACCGGCACCTGGACTGCCGGCACCCCGATCACGCTCAATGGCTTCTCGCTGCAACTCAACGGCGTGCCGCGCAGCGGCGACAGCGTCGACGTGGCGCCGACCACGTCTCCCGGGTCCAACAACGGCAATGCCGTGTCCTTTGTGGCACTGGGCAGTTCGCGCTTTGTCGGCGCTCAGACCCTCGCCAACGGCACCCTGGTGCCCGGCCTCAACATCACCGACGCCTACGCCAGCGCGCTGTCAGACATCGGTGTGCGGGTGCAAAGCGCCAAGTCGGCGTCGGGCATCTCCAGCGCCATTGCATCGACCGCTGAAACGGCGCGTGTCAACAAGGCCGGCGTCAACCTCGACGAAGAGGCCGCGCGCCTGATCCAGTTCCAGCAGAGTTACCAGGCCGCCGCCAAGATGCTGCAGGTGGCCAGAGACGTGTTCGACACCTTGTTGCGCACGACGGGCAGTTGAGCGGCCTTGACCTGAGTTGTTTTGACCAGAGACACACCACACCATGCGCATCAGCACAGCCAACACCTTCGATGCATCGGTCGACTCGCTGACGCGGCGCCAGAGCGCGCTCGCCACGGTGCAAGAGCAACTCACCACCGGCAAGCGTGTCAACCGTGCGAGCGACGACCCCGCCGCAGCGGCCCGTGCCGAGCGGGCGCTCGCCGCCGAGTTGCACACCGATGCCACCCAGCGCGCCGTCAACGCCAGCCAGAACGCCATGACCCTGGCCGAAAGCGCGATGGGCGATGCGAGCGACCTGTTGCAGCAGATCCGCGAGGCCATGGTGGCCGCCGGCAACGGCAGCTACAGCGACCGCGAGCGCCGCGTGCAAGCCGACAAGATCGCCGGCCTGCGCGACCAGTTGCTGACCGTCGCCAACCGGCAAGACGGTTCGGGCACCTACCTCTTCGGCGGGCAGGCGGCTGACCGCGCGCCGTTTCTCGACGCCGCCGGGGGTGTCACCTACCAGGGCGCGCCCGGTCAGGTGGACGCCGCCTCGGGCGACCCGCTGCCGCTCACCGTCGACGGCCGCGCCGCCTGGATGAGCGCACGCACCGGCAATGGTGTGTTCGTCACCGCCCCCACCGTGAGCACTGGCACCGCCTGGGTCGACACCGGCCGGGTGACCGACCCGAGCGCGCTCACCGGCTCCAGCTATAGCATCGTCTTCAGCAACACCGCAGGCGTGGTCACCTACTCGGTGCTGCAAGACGGCGCGGGCACGGCCATCGCCGGCGTGCCGTATGTCTCGGGCCGCGCGATCGAGTTCGATGGCCTGTCGGCCAGCGTGACCGGCGTGCCGGCCGACGCCGACCAGTTCGACCTCACACCCGCGACCGCCGACCTCAACATCTTCACCGCGCTCGACAACGCGGTGACCGCGCTCAACACGCCGCTGCGCAGCACCTCGCAGATCGCTCAGAGCAACTCGACCTACCTCGCCGCGATTGACGCCGCCATGGGGCAGATGCAGTCGGTGCGCGCCCAGGTGGGTGAAACGCTCAACCGCATCGACAGCGCCACCGGCCGCCTCGACGACCTGCGCCTGGCCAGCCAGACCGACCGCAACAACGCCGAAGGCCTGGACATGGTGAAGGCGATTTCCGACTTCCAAAACAAACAAACGGGATACGATGCAGCGCTCAAGAGCTACTCTCTGGTGCAGAAGATGTCGCTCTTCGACTACATCACCTGATTCCAAGGGACGCGGCGCGTGAACGACAACACCATCCTGGGCCAGGTCGCCCTCGGTTATTCCCCCTTCATCGACCGCAGCCGCGCCGTGTCGGCCACCCGCCTGACAGTGTTTCCACTGCATCCCGAAGCCACCCCCGACGTGGCGCAACTGCTGCATGCGGTGGGCGGTGTCTGGCCGGCCAATGGGGGCAAGGCCTCCCTCAATGTGCTGAGCGAAAACCTGCTGCAAGACCTGCTGCGTGCCGCACCGTCACCCAACTTGATGGTGGAAGTGCCGGCCTTCATGGCCGTCGACCCCGCCAACGTCACGGCGCTGCAAAACCTGCATGCCGCCGGCACGGTGCTGCTGATCAAGGGCCGCCCCTTGAAAGAGCTGCCGCGTGAGGTGTTGCCCTGCTTCACCTACTCGATCATCGACCTGGCAGACGACCGCCGCATCAACGAAACCGGCGCTGCGGCACCGGCCGGTGTGGAGCGCAGCATCCCGCACGTGCAAGCCGGTGTGCGCACCCTGGTTGAGCTGGAAAGTTGCTTCGCCCGTGGTGCCGCCGCCGTGCTGGGCTGGCCGATCGACGACGTGATCAACATGAGCCTGGCCAAGGGCAAGCAGCCGCAGAATGATCTGCAAGTGATCGTCGAGCTGATTCAGCGCGTTGACAAAGAAGAACCGAGCGAAAAGCTCGAAGGCACCTTGAAGCGCGACCCGTCGCTGGCCTTCAAGCTGATGCGCTACATCAACTCGCCGGCCTTTGGCCTGCGGGTCGAGATCAGCTCCTTCCGCCACGCCATCATGATGCTCGGCTATCAGCGCCTCAAGCGCTGGCTGGCGCTTTTGCTGGCCACGGCGGGCAAAGACGGCAACATGA
>JBBRFR010000016.1:0-21070 GCA_038241485.1 Burkholderiales bacterium | reverse complement strand
AGGAAGCGGCCTCGGCGACTGCCTTGTTGCCGTACCTGAGCGATGCCGACCCCGAAGTGCAGGCCGCCGCGCTGCAAGCGGTGAAAGCCCTGCGGGTGGAGGCTGCGTTTGAGCCCGCGCGGCGGTCAGCGTGCTGGGCTATTTGAAGAAGCCGCAGGCGATAGCCTCGCTGACGCAGATCGCCGCGCACGATACCGACGCCGAAGTGCGCCGCGTGGCGGTGGGCGCGCTGAGCTACGCCAGCGACAGCGCCGACGTGAGCGTGCACCCGGCTTTGAGCCGCGCGCTCGCCGACCCGGTGTGGCAGGTGCGCGAAGAAGCCGCCACCACCTTCGCCAAAACCGGCTCGGCGCTCGGCGTGCCGAACCTGGTGCGCGCGATGGAAGACGACTACTGGCAGGTGCGCGTGAAGGCCGCGCGCAGCCTGGGCAAGCTGAAGGCGCGCGACGGTGTGGCCGCACTCGCCGAGGCGCTGAGCCACCCTGTGAGCAACCTGCGCAAAGAGGCGGTGATCGCGCTCGGCGAAGTGGGCGACCCGCGTGGCATCACGCCGCTGGAGCGTGCCCTGCACGACACCGACCCCGATGTGCGCAAGTTGGCCAAGCTGGCGCTCACCAGCATTCAGATGGTGAGAGACACATGAAAGCGCGCATCTCGGCTGTGCCGCGCCGCTCCGTTCGCCCTGAGCCTGTCGAAGGGCCCTTCGGCCGGGCTCAGGACAGGCTTGGACAAGCTCAGCCCGAACGGAGTGAATCGAACCATTGCCTTGGGAGCCTTGTGACATGAGCTTTGTCGTCACCGAAGCCTGCATTCGCTGCAAGTACACCGACTGCGTCTCGGTCTGCCCGGTCGAGTGTTTTCACGAAGGCCCCAACTTCCTCGTCATCGACCCCGAGGCCTGCATCGATTGCGGTGTGTGTGTGCCCGAGTGCCCGGTCGAGGCCATCGTCGATGAAAAAAACCTCAAGCCCGAACAGGCTGAGTACGTCGATCTGAACAAGCGGCTGGCGGCCGTGTGGCCGCTGATCACCGCGGCCAACGAACCGCTGCCCGACGCGCACGAGTGGGCCGACAAGCCCAACAAGAGAGGCCTGCTGCGCGAAAGCGCTTGAGCAGGCCCAGGAGACAGAGGTGAAGCCGCCGTGCGGGCATTGATCTTGCGCAGCAGCTTTGTGAACGTGATCTGACCGACCAGGAGATTGGGATGAGCTCATTTGTTCTCTCGTGTTTTTCTTGCACCCCGGCACGCTCTGCGCTCGCCGCTGCCGCTTTGATGGTGACGTGGGCGCTGCCTGCGCAGGCGCTCGCCAAAGACGTGGTGACGATTGGCATCGGCACCCAAAACACCACCACCAACACGGTGACGGGTGGCATCGTGCTGAAAGAGATGAAGCTGCTGGAGAAGTACCTGCCCAAAACCGGCAAGTACGCCCACATCGAGTGGAAGCTCGATTGGCAGAACTTCACCTCGGGCCCGCCGGTCACCAACGGCATGATCGCCAACAAGCTGCAGATCGGCATGATGGGCGACTACCCGCTGTTAGTGAACGGCGCCACCGGCCAGCAGAACAAGGGCAACGAGACGCAGCTCATCGCTGTGATCGCCTACAACGCTTTCGGCTCGGGCAACGGCGTGGTGGTGCACAAAGACAGCCCCTACTACGAGCTGGCCGACCTGAAAGGCAAGCTGGTCTCGGTGCCCTTCGGCTCGGCAGCGCACGGCATGATGTTGCAGGCGATGCAAGAGCGCGGCTGGGGCAACGACTTCTGGAACCTGGTGAGCCAAAGCCCCGAAGTGGGCACCACCAATCTGCAAGAAAAGAAGATCGACGGCCACGGCGACTTCGTGCCTTTCGCCGACCTGCTGCCCTACCGCGGCTTCGCCCGCAAGATCTTCGACGGCGCCCAGACCAAGGTTCCCACCTTCCACGGTGTGGTGGTGCGCAAAGACTTTGCCGACAAGTACCCCGAGGCGGTGGTGGCTTACATCCGAGCCCTGATGGAAGCCAACGACTGGGTGCGCAAAGACCCGAAGCTCGCCGCGCAGAAAGTGCAGGAGTGGACCAAGATCGAGAAAGAGGTGGTCTACCTCTTTCTGGGCCCGGGCGGCATCCACACGCTCGACCCGAGCATCAAGCCGCGCTGGGTCGAAACCATCAAGACGGCGCACGGCGTGCTCTCCAAGCTGGGGCGTGTGAAAGAGTTCGACATCCCGACCTGGGTCAACGAGACCTTCGTGCGTGAAGCCTTCAAGCAGCGCGGCCAAGACTACGAGGCGCAGAAGCAGACGCTCGCCAACTACGACGTGAGTGGGCGTGACCCAGTCTGCAAGACGGCCGTCACCCGCCCGAAAGAAGCTGGTGAGATTTGGCTGGCCAGTGGCGAGATCGTGCCGATGAGTTCACCCGCCTGCCTGCTGGCCGGTGTGCGCCAGTACGAGGCGCAGGGCAAGAAGGTCACGGTGGCGTATCTGTACGACAAGGAGCTGGGCATCAAGGTGTTTGCCGACAAGGCCTTCTACGCCGTCGACGCGAGCAACCCAAAGAGCCCGGTGGCGGTGCCCTTTCTGCTGAAAAAAGACGCCGAGGCCCATGCCGCCAAGACCAACGGCAAGCTGGCCACCTACGCCGAAGCGCTCAGCGAAGCCGTGCCGCCGATGGCCGTGGCCGTGGTCGGGAAGTAGGCCATGGCAGCCACTCAGCGGGTTGAAGACTTCGTGGCGCCGCGTGACGACGCTGCACAGCGCGCCGTGCCGGCCACAGCCTCGCACATCGGCGCGAGCGTCACGCCGCTGCCTTTGCCGCTGGTGGCTGCCCGGTCACCGGAGGCGTGGCAGCGCTTCTGGCAAGGTCGCCTGGGCCTGTGGGCGATGGCGGGGGTGTCGATCGGCAGCGTGCTCTTGTTCTGGCAACTGGCCACCCAGTACAAGCTGGATGCCTACGTGCGCTTCAACAACATCCCCACGCCGGCGCAGGTGTTCGAGAAGGTGATCGAGGTCAACGAGTCGGCCAAGTTCGTCACCAACATTGGCATCAGCGTGCGCCGCATCGTGCTCGGCTTTCTGGTGGCCACCGTGCTGGGGGTCGGCCTGGGTGTGCTGATCGGGCGCTACCGCTGGGCGCGTGGGCTCACGCTGCCGGCGATGGAGGTGTTTCGCCCGATCCCGGCGATTGCCTGGGTGCCGATGTCGATCATGCTGTGGCCGAGCAACGAGGTGAGCATCGTGTTCATCACCTTCCTCGGCGCTTTCTTTCCCATCCTGCTCAACACCGTGCACGGCGTGGAAAGCCTCGACCCGGTGCTGCTGCGCGCCGCCCGCACGCTGGGCGCGAGCGAGCCCAGCCTGTTGCGCCACGTGGTGCTGCCCGGGGCGATGCCGCACATCTTCACCGGCTTGGCGGTGGGCATGGGCGTGGCCTGGGTGTCGCTGATTGCGGCCGAGATGATCTCGGGCCAGTTCGGTATTGGTTATTTCACCTGGGAGGCGTATTCGCTGATCAGCTACGCCGAGATCGCGCTCGGCATGCTCACCATTGGCGTGCTGGGCTTGTTGTGCAGCGGTGCGATCCGGCTTGTGGCCAAAGCGGCGATGCCGTGGCAGGCGTATTCGTCGAATGGGGCACGCACATGAACACCTCGGCTGTGGCCTCTCAGGGCCGTGTGGATGTGCGCGACCTGGGCATTCGTTTCAACGTCAAAGGCGGTGAGGTCGAGGCGGTCAAGAGTGCCTCGATCCATGTGCGCCCGGGTGAGTTTGTTTCGCTGATCGGGCCTTCGGGTTGCGGCAAGTCGACCCTGCTCAACGTGGTGGCGGGTTTCCTCAAGCCGAGCGCCGGCCAGGTGCTGCTCGACGGCGCACCGATCACCGGCCCGGGCTCCGACCGCGGTGTGGTGTTCCAGCAGTACTCCCTCTTCCCCTGGATGACGGTGCGCAAGAACGTGGAGTTCGGGCTCAAGATGAAGGGCGTGTCGCGCAGCGAATGTGAAACGCAGGCGCGCACGCTGCTAGGCCTGGCAGGCTTGCTCTCGTTCGAGAACCACTACCCCGATCAACTGTCAGGTGGCATGAAGCAGCGGGTGGGCATCGTGCGCGCGCTGGCCACCAGCCCGCAGGTGCTGCTGATGGACGAGCCCTTTGGCGCGCTCGATTCGCAGACCCGCGTGGTGATGCAAGAGATCCTGACCAACATGTGGCAGCGCCTGCGCATCTCGGTGCTCTTCATCACGCACGACATCGACGAGGCGGTGTTCCTCTCCGACCGTGTCTACGTGATGACGGCGCGGCCTGGGCGCATCAAGGCAGAGCTGGCGGTGCCGCTGCCGCGCCCGCGCACGCCCGAGATGGCTGAAACGCCGGAGTTCGCGGCACTCGTGCGGCAGATCAAGGGCCTGATCCGTGAGGAAAGCCTGGCCGCGATGGGCGGCGAGCTGAGCGAGGGCGGGCTGGCCGGCATTTGCACCGAAATCGGTCCGCAGGGCATGGGCCAGGTGGTGTGATGGCGGCGCACCCGGTTGGCATCGTGTTGCACGAGGCCTCGGGCCAGTTGGAGATGCGCTGGGACGACGGTGTGCAGGCCTGTCTCGGCGCGCGCGAGCTGCGCGAGGCCTGCAAGTGCGCAGCCTGCGAGAATGTGCGCCGTGCCGGCCGCCCGTTTGTGGCGGTTGAGGCCATCGCGCTGACCCAGCTCAACCCCATCGGCGAGTTGGGTTTGCAACTCATCTTCAACGACGGCCATGACCGGGGCATCTACCCCTGGCCTTATTTGCATGCACTCTCGCTGCACGCACTTTCATTGAGAAGCCCTGCATGAGCAACCTCTTCGACGCCCGTGTGCTGTCGGTTCGGCATTGGACGGATCGCCAGTTTTCCTTTACCTGCACCCGCGACCCGGGCTTTCGTTTCCAGAGCGGGCAGTTCACGATGATCGGCCTCGAGGTCGACGGCAAGCCGCTGCTGCGCGCTTACAGCGTGGTCAGCCCGCACTGGGACGAAACGCTTGAGTTCCTGAGCATCAAGGTGCAAGACGGCCCGCTCACCTCTCGCCTGCAGCACATCCAGGTCGGCGACACGGTGAAGATCGGCCGCAAAGCCTCGGGCACCTTGCTCACGCAAAACCTGCTGCCCGGCAAGAACCTCTACCTGCTGTCCACCGGCACCGGTCTCGCGCCCTTCATGGCGATGATCCGCGACCCCGAGGTGTACGAGCTGTATGAGAAGGTCATCCTTGTGCACGGCTGCCGCCAGGTGGGCGAGCTGGCCTATGACGAGGTCATCACCCATGAGCTGCCGAAGAACGAATACTTCGGCGAGCAGGCGGCGGCCAAGCTGATCTACTACCCCACCGTCACGCGCGAGGCCTTCCGCAACACCGGGCGCATCCCGACGCTGATGGAAACCGGCAAGCTGATGCTTGACGTCGGCCTGCCGGCGCTGTCGAAGGAAGACGACCGCTTCATGTTGTGCGGCAGCCCCGAGATGCTGCGTGACACCCGCGCGCTGTTCGACAAGCTGGGCATGACCGAGGGCAACATGAGCCACCCGGGGCACTTCGTCATCGAACGCGCGTTCGTCGACAAGTAGACCGCGCACGCCAAATGCCACCCGAAGCGCGCGCCAGTTGGTTTGACGCGCCGGTGCTGGCATGGCGGCGCCTCTGGCCCGGCACGGCCACCTGCGTGCTGATCGCGCTGGCGGCCAGCTTCGTGGCGGCGCTGCACAACGGCCCGCCGATGTTGTACGCGCTGCTGTTCGGCACCGCCTTTCACTACCAGAGCAGCGAGCCGCGCACTGCCGCGGGTGTCGACTTCAGCAGCCGCACGCTGCTGCGCCTGGGCGTGGGCTTGCTGGGCGCGCGCATCACGCTGGAGCAGATCGCCGGCCTCGGCTGGGCCACGGCCGCGGTGGTGCTGGTGGCGGTGGCAAGCACGCTCCTGTGTGGCTGGTGGGTGTCGCGCTGGCTGCGGCTGCCCTGGGTGCTGGGCGTGCTGGCGGGTGGTGCCACCGCCATTTGCGGCGCGTCGGCGGCGCTGGCCATTGCGGCGGTGATGCCGCGCGACAAGAGCCCCGAGCGCCATGCGCTGGTGGTGGTGGTGATGGCCACCTTGTTGTCGACGCTGGCGATGGTGTTCTACCCCTTGCTGGCGCGCGCCTTCGCCTTGCCGCCGGCGCTGGCGGGGCTTTTCGTCGGAGGCAGCATCCACGACGTGGCGCAGGTGATCGTGGCCGGCTACACGCTCGGACCCGAGGCGGGTGACGCGGCCTCGGTGGTCAAGCTGTTTCGGGTCAGCCTGCTGGTGGTGGTGGTGATTGGGGTGTCGCTGGCCTGCCGCAGCAGCCGCCCGGTGGCCGCGCGCCCCTTGGCGCAGCGACTGGGTGAGCTGGTGCCGGGTTTTCTGTGGTTGTTCCTGGCACTGGCGGTGCTCAACTCGCTGGGCGCGCTGGCGCCGGTTCAGGCTGGCCTGAACGAGGCGTCACGCGCCTGCCTGATGCTGGGGGTGGCGGGGCTGGGCATGAAAACCTCGTTCACCCACCTCGCACGCGCCGGCTGGCGCCCGGCGCTGCTGATGCTCGTCACCAGCCTGTGGTTGGCCGGCGGGCTGCTGGGCGCTGCGCTGTGGATGCGGTGAATCTTCAGCCGAAGAATTGTTTGAACAACTCGGGCTCGTTCATCTCGCGGGTGACGAGACCCCGAATCGTTTCGCGGTAGGGCGCGGTCTGCGGCGCGGTGTCGAGGTGGGCGGGCATGGTCACGCCCCAGGCGGTGTTGAAGTCGCTGACCTGAGTGCGCAACATCGGCTGGGCGGGTGCGCGCTGTGCGTCGGTCGGCACCCGGCGGGGCGCGAGCGAGGGCATCTCTTCCCACTCGATGGTGTCCTTCGGCGCGCCGGCCGGGTAATGGGGAGCGAGCGGATGAGCGGCCTGTATGTAGGTGCGGTTCATGGTGTGTTCCCTTGCAATTTCATCTGATGCCAAGGCTATCGGCTGCTGCGCCGTCACATGTATGGAAAAGCAAGCCATCTATGGCCCAGTTCGGGTGCGAGTCGAAGCCCGCGTGACTTTGTGCGCCGATTGCGGCCCCCGCCTTGCTTGACGCCACAATCGCTTCATGCCCCGACTCGTCTCGCTGCCACCCGCCGCCGTGCCGGCTGACGGGGTGGCGCCCGTGCGCGGCAACCCACAAAAGTTTGTGGTCGATGTGCGCGCGAGCCGCATCGACGGGCAGGGTGCGTTTGCGGGCGAGGCCATCGCGCAGCGGCGCAAGATCGGCGAGATCCGCGGCGAGGCCATCAGCCTCCAAGAAGCACAACAGCGCGCCCGTGGCCAGGCCCGCATCATGATCATTGCCGTGTCCGAACGGCGTGCGATCGACGCCACCCACTCGCTCGACCCGCTGCGGTTTGCCAACCACTCGTGCCGGCCGAACGCGAGCTTGCGGGTGCGCCAAGGGCGGGTCGAGTTTTATGCGATGCACGACGTGGCGCCGGGCGAAGAGATCACTGTGAACTACGGTGAAACACACCACCAGGGCCGGCTGCGTTGTCGCTGCGGTGCGCCGGGTTGTGTGGGCCAGCTCTGAGAGCGTGAGCCGCTCTCAGGGCGCCACCGCGCTGGCATCGAGCCAGCGCAACAGGCTGGCGTAGAGCGTGCTCGGCGCCACCGGTTTGGTGATGTGGTCGTTCATGCCCGCGGCCAGGCATTCGTTGCGGTCTTCGGCGTAGGCGTTGGCCGTCATTGCAAGAATGGGCACCGCCTGGCGATCGGGCAGGCGGCGAATGGCGCGCGAGGCCTCCAAGCCGTCCATCACCGGCATCTGCACGTCCATCAGCACCAGCGCGTAGTTTTCTGTGCGCACCCGCTCCAGCGCCTGCTGGCCGTCGCTGACCACGTCGACCACCAGGTGCAGGCGGCGCAGCAGGGCGAGCGTGACCTCCTGGTTGACGGGATCGTCGTCGACCAGCAGCACGCGCGCGCCAGCGTGGCGCTCGGCGATGCTGGCTTCAGGCACGGGCAAGGGCGCCGGGTGGGTGTCATCGGCCACAGCCGCACCCACGGTGAGCAGGCGCGCGGTCACCCAGAAGGTGCTGCCCGCGCTGGGCGCGCTGCGTACACCCACGTTGCCGCCCATCAGGCCGGCCAGGCGCTTGGCAATCACCAGGCCGAGGCCGGTGCCGCCGTACTTGCGCGAGGTGGAGTCGTCGGCCTGCGAAAACGACTGGAACAGCCGCGCCTGCTGCTCGGGGCTGATACCGATGCCGCGGTCTTGCACTTCGATGTGCAACAGCACCGCGTTGCTCGCCGACTGGGCCACGCGGGCCCGCAGCGTGATGCTGCCGTGCTCAGAAAACTTGATGGCATTGCTGATGAAGTTCAGCAGGATCTGCTCCAGCCGCAGCGGGTCGCCGCGCAGGCGTTCGGGCAGGTTGGGCGAGATCTCGGACTGCAGTGCCAGGCCCTTGGATTCGGCACGCTCGCGCAGCATGCCCAAGGCGCTGGCGATCACCTGGCGGGGCTCGAACTCGCGGTCTTCGAGCTCGAGGCGGTCGGCCTCGATCTTGGAGAGGTCCAGGATGTCGTTGATGATGCCCAGCAGGTGGTGTGCCGCCGAGCTCACCTTGACCAGCTGCTTCTGGGTGTGTGGGTCGGCGCTGTCGTGTTGCAGCAGGTGGGTCAGGCCGATGATGGCGTTCATCGGCGTGCGGATCTCGTGGCTCATGTTGGCCAGGAAGGCGCTCTTGGCGCGGTTGGCCGCCTCGGCCGCGTTGCGCGCGTTCTCCAGGTCGGCGGTGCGCTCGGCCACCAGCATCTGCAGGTGATGGCGATGGGTTTCGAGCTCGAGGCGTGCCTGGCGCGTTTCGCTGATGTCGAGGATGGCGCCGTGCACGCGCGAGATCGCACCCTGGCTGTTGCGCACCGCTTCGGCCACCACCCGCACCCACACGCGCTTGCCGCTGGCGGTGACGATCTGTATCTCCAGGTCGTAGGGTGTGCCGTGGCGGGCGCAGGCGCCGAAGGCTGCGCGCACGATGTCGCGGTACTCGGGTGCGTGGTGCTGCCCAGCCTCTTCAAGGCTGGGCGTGGTGCCGGGCGGCAGCTCGTGGATGGCGCAGGCCTCGTCAGACCACACCATCTTGCGGTCGCGCAGCGTCACCACCCAGGCGCCCATGCGCACCATCTGGCTGGCGATTCGCAGCAGGCCTTCGCTCTGGCGCAATTTTTCTTGCGACTCGCGCAGGTCGGTGATGTCTTGGATGACGCCCAGCACTCGCGCCGGCTGGCCGTTGCGCAGCATCACCCGCCCGCGCGAGCGCACCCACATGTCACGCCCTTGTGCGGTGACCATCGGCAGCTCGATGTCCCAGTGCGTGCCGTGGGTGAGCGCCTCTTGCAGCGCCGCCTCGACCTGCGCGCGTGCGCTGGGCCGTAAGAAGGCGAAGCCTTCTTCCAGCGTGAAGCTCGAACCGGGCGGCACTTCGAGCAGCTGGCACATCTCTTCGGAGGTGGTGGTCTTCTGCGTCAGGATGTCGAGCTCCCAGCCGGCCACACGCGCCAGCTCGCCGGTGCTGCGCAGGCGCTCTTCGCGCGCGGCCAGCGACTGTTGCACGCGGTAGGACTCGGTCACGTCGCTGAACACCAGCACCACGCCGGTGATGCGCCCCAGGGCGTCGCGGATGGGCGCGGCGCTGTCGGCGATCTGGTACTCGCGGCCTTCGCGCGAGAGCAGGGTTGTGTGGTTGGCCAGGCCGACCACGTCGCCTTGGGACAGCACCCGCTGCACCGGGTCGTCGGCGCGCTCGCGGGTGGCGGCATTGACGATGTGAAACACCTCGGTCAACGCTTGGCCCACGGCATCTCCCGCAGGCCAGCCGGTGAGGCGTTCGGCGGCGGCGTTGATGCGGGTGACGCGGCCGTGGCTGTCGGTGGCGATCACCGCGTCGCCGATCGAGTGCAAAGTGGTGGCGAGGCTTTCTTCGCTGTCGCGCAAGGACTGCTCGGCGCTGGAGCGGGCGGCCAGCATGTGGCCGAAGTCTTCGGCCAGGGCCTGCACCTCGCGTGGCGCACCATCGAGCGAGACGCCCTGCAGCGCAAGCGCGCTGTGATCGACCGAGGCCCGTCTGGCCGCAGCGGCCATGGCCTCGACCGGCGCCGCCGTGCGGCGCGCCACCACGTAGGCCAGCGCCGCCGCCAGCAGCACCGCCAGCACCGCCAGCACCCCGTTGAACAAGGCACGCTCGCGCACCGGCCCGTAGACCAGGTCGACCGGGATGCCCACCGTCGCGTGCCAGGCCGTGCCTTGGATGGGCGCCACACCGAAGATGCGCCGCACGCCGGCGTGGTCGGGCGACTCGCCGGTGCGGCTTTGCCCCGGGACCAGCTCCTTGAACCAGGGCAGGTGGGCCAGGCTCTGCCCGATCCATTGCTCGGGGGCCAGGCTGCTGGCGATCACCAGGCCGTGGGCGTCGACGATGCGCGCTAGCGCCTGCGGCGGCAGCTCGCCCGGGCCCGGCGCCAGGCGCACGCTGGCGAGGTCGATCGCCATCGCCAGCACGCCCGGGGTTTCCAGGCGGCCTTCGGCGTTGGGCCGTGTCGGCAGCGGCTGCACCACCAGCAGCACCCAGCGTTTGGTGAACACGCCGCGGTTGACCTGGCCGACCTCGAAATGGCCGCTGTCCAGGGCCTGCTGGAGCGGCAGCCCGGCACTGATGCGCAGTGGAGCCCCCGGCGGCGGCTCGATGGCGCTGCAGACCCGGTCGCCGTCGCGGCGCACGGAGATCAGGTTGGTGTAGGTGGGGAAGAGGCCGCGAAAGCTGGCAAAGATGGGGTCGCACTGTTGCGCGTTGAGCCCGTTCACGCCGGGGCGTTGCGCCAGCTGGGCGAGCAGCCGCTCGGCGCTGCCCAGCAGGGTCTCGGTTTCGACGGCAGCGGCGCGTGCGGCGCGCAGGGCTTCCGCGCTGGCGCGTTCGGCTTCGTGCTCAGCTTGCCGGGCGCCGTTGTAGGCGAGCAATGCGACCAGGGGCAAGGCCGTGGCGAGCACCAGCAGGGTCAGTCGCGTGCGGATTGGCAAAGAGGTGCGCATGGCCGGGAAGAGGCTTCGTTCATCCATCGCGGGGGCTCGTTTGGCGTGAACCCGCCCCGTTCATTTCAGCACGCGACAGCCCCGGGGCGCTCCGGGCCTCACCGCATTGTGGGCGCGCCGGGCCTCGGTTAGCCTCGGCGACAAGTTCACGACGGGTAATTGGCAAGGCAATGGCAACAGGGCGAGCGCAGGGCATTCTGAAGCGGCTGTCGGCCATGGCGGCAGGCTGGCGCGCGCGGCGCGAACCTTCTTTTGCCGCTGAGGCGCCGGCGGGCGTGGCGCTGATCGAGGGCATGGGCTGGCTCGAGTTCGAGCGGCTCGCCGCCGAGGGCTTTCGCCAGCGTGGTTATGCGGTCAGCGAAACCGGCGGCGGCGGCGGTCGGGCGGTCGACATGGTGCTCACCCGCGGTACCGAGCGGTTTCTGGTTGACTGCAAACCCTGGCGCTCGCAAGCGGTGGGTGTGGCGCCGCTGCGGGAGCTGCATGCGCTGATCTTGTCGCGCCAGGCGGCGGGCGGCTTTGTGCTCAGCTCGGGGGTTTTTACGCCGGAGGCACAACGCTTCAGCGAGGGCCGCAACATCCACCTGATCGACGGCAGCCGCTTGCGCGACCTGCTGCACTCCCGCGAGGAAAAAACGCAGCCGGTGATCATTCGCCGCGACGGGCCGTTTCCCGACAGCACACTGCCGCCCTCGGCCTGGCGCATGCGTGCCCAACCGTGCCCTTTGTGCGGCGGGGCGATGGTGGAGCAGCTGCGCTCAAGCGGCCCGCTGGCCGGCCAGCGGGTGCTGAGTTGCAGCCACTACCCGCTGTGCGAGGGCGCGCGCGAGCTATGACGCCGCTGCGCCCAACGTGAGCGGCACGAGGCCATGAACAAGGCCCTGAACTCGACCAGGCCCCACAAGACAGCCCCACCGATGGCAAAAACGGATGCAGCGCTGAGTTTGGGTGGCATGGCGGGCCCTGGTGGGTGAGCGTGAGCCATCACCGTAGGCCGGTGTGATGACGGTTTGATGTCAACCCGGGCCTGGCCTGCCGGGTGAACTGTCATGTGCAAGGCGTAGGCTTGGTGCCGCGTGAGCCAGCCCACCCTTCCCCAACTGCTCGATTTGCAAGAGCTTGTCGACCTCGGCGGGGTGCACTTGCAGCAGCGCGTGGTGTGCGAGGTGCAGGCCGGTGGGCTGAGCTACCCGGTGCACGCCATCACACTCGGCAACCCCAGCCTCGATGTGCCGGCGATCGGCTTTTTTGGTGGCGTGCATGGGCTGGAGCGCATTGGCGCCGAGGTGGTGCTGGCGTTTTTGCGCAGCCTGGTGATGCGCCTGCCCTGGGACGGCGTGTTGCACCGCCAGCTCGAATCGCTGCGACTGGTGTTCATGCCCGTGGTCAACCCGGCCGGCATGGCGCGCGGCACCCGCGCCAACGCACGCGGTGTTGACCTGATGCGCAACGCGCCGCTCGACGCGGTGGCGCGCGTGCCCTTCCTGATCGGTGGGCAGCGCGTGAGCGCCGCCTTGCCTTGGTACCGCGGTGTGTTGGGTGAACCGATGGAGCAAGAGGCGCAGGCGCTGTGCCAAGTGGTTGACGAGGAGCTGCTCAGCCGCAGTTTCAGCCTGGCGGTCGACTGCCACTCGGGCTTTGGCCTGCGCGACCGTATTTGGTTTCCGCATGCCCACACCAGCGAGCCCATCGCTCACCTGCCGGAGCTGCTGGCGCTCAAGGGCATCCTCGACCACACCCTCACCCACCACCGCTACGTGCTGGAGCCACAAAGCCGCCAGTACCTCACGCACGGCGACCTGTGGGACCACCTCTACCTGCGTGCCTGCGAGCAGCCTGGCCGCACCTTCTTGCCGCTGACGCTGGAGATGGGCTCCTGGCTGTGGGTCAAGAAAAACCCGCGCCAGCTTTTTTCACGCCACGGCATCTTCAACCCGCTGATCGAGCACCGCCAGCAGCGGGTGCTGCGCACCCATGTCGGTTGGCTCGACTTCATGGCGCGGGCGGCTTGCAGCCACCGGCGCTGGGCGCCGCTGAACGAGGCGGCGCGCGCTGAACTTCACGCGCAGGCCCTCACCCATTGGTACGGTGCTTCGGCTTAGGCAAGCACTCGATCTGCGCCTCGGCCGATGCCAGCGCCTTCTGCTCGGCCTGCGGCCCCATCGCCAGCCGCCGGCGTAGACAAACTGCACATCCGGGGCCTGCAGAGCAGCACGGTGGCCTGACCGGCGGCAAAACGCGGGCCTGTCCTACAGCGTGGCACGCGGGCCTGGCTTAGGCTTGGAGTTCACCTTGCCACGAAGGAGAACCAGCCATGGTTCGCGCACTGACCCTCTTTTTTGTCCTTGTCCTGATTGGCGTGTTTGCGCTGATCAACTGGCCGGCCTTCACCGCGCTGACCCCAATCTCGCTGGTTTTCACCACGGTGCAGGCACCGCTGGGCTTGATCATGCTCGGGCTGGCCATGTTCTTGAGCCTGCTGTTCACCATGTGGGCGATCTCGCTGCAGGCGGGCACGCTCAGGGAAACCCGCATCCACACCAAGGAGCTGCACGCGCAGCGTGAGCTGGCCGACACCGCCGAGGCCTCACGTTTTACCGAGCTGCGTGCCTTCTTGACGACCGAGCTGACGCGGGTGACGCAAACCAGCACCGACGGCCATGCCGAGCTGCTCAATCGCATGAACCACATGGAAGGCGCGATGCGCCTGACGCTGGAAGAAAACAGCAACTCGGTGGCCGCCGTGGTCGGCGAACTTGAAGACCGGCTTGAGCGCGGTGAGCGGCCGCCGCCCGAGCTGACCACCCGCGGTGACGGCAACCCCCCGGTGCGGCGCTGAGCAGCGGGCTACTTGCCTTCGCTCGCGTCGGCCGCCATCGGCAGCGCCGCTGCGGCTGGTGTATCTGAGGGCTCGTGGTGGGGCCGCTTGAGGTGCCGCGACACCCATTGCTCCACGTCGTCCACATAGGTGAACACCACCGGGATCACCAACAGGCTCAAGAAGGTGGAGGTGATCAGCCCGCCGATCACCACGATGGCCATCGGTGAACGGAAGCTCGGGTCAACGCCCAGGCCGATGGCGATGGGCATCATGCCGGCGCCCATCGCGATGGTGGTCATGACGATCGGGCGGGCGCGCTTGTGGCAGGCGTCGAGCAGCGCGTCCCAGCGGTTGAGGCCGTGGTCGCGCCGCGCAAGGATCACGTAGTCGATCAGCAGGATCGAGTTTTTGGTCGCAATGCCCATCAGCATGATGAGGCCGATCATCGACGGCATCGACAAGGCGGTGTTGGTCAAGAACAGCGCCAAGAAGGCCCCCGGGATCGACAGCACCAGCGCCACCAGAATGGTCATGGGCTGCACAAAGTCTTTGAACAGCAACACCAGCACGATGTAGATGCACAGCACACCGGTCGACATGGCCAGCAGAAAGCCTGAAATCAGCTCGCCCAAGGCTTCGGCGTCACCGACCGAGGTCTGGATCACGCCCGGCGGCAGCGTCTTCACGCTGGGCAGGGCCAGCGCTGCGGCCTCCACCGCGCCCAGCGGCTGCTGGTTCAGCTCGATCTCGAAGTTGATGTTGCGCAGCCGGTCGTAGCGTGCAATCTCGGCCGGGCCGCTGGCGATCTCGAGGGTGGCCACGTTGGACAAGGGCACTGGCCCGCGCGCGCCAGGCACCGGCAGGCGCGACAGCACGTCGATGTCTTGGCGGCCGTTGTCGGCCAGCTTCACCACCACCGGCACCTGGCGCTGGCTCAAGTTCATCTTGGCCAGACCCTGGTCATAGTCACCGGCGGTGGCGATGCGCAGCGTGTCGGCAATCGCGGCCGAGGTGACGCCCAGGTCGGCGGCACGCGCAAAGTCGGGCCGCACGATCAGCTCGGGGCGCACCAGGCTCGCGGTGGAGGTGACGGCACCGATGTTCGGGATGGTGCGCAGCTCGCGCTCGACCTGCGCCGCATGCGCGGCCAGCACGCGGCCGTCTTCGCCGGCCAGCACCAGCACGTACTTCTCGCTCGACGCCCCCAGGCCGACCTTGACGCGTGCGCCAGGCAACGCTTCGAGCGCCACCCGCAGCTGGCCCTCGATGTCTTGTTTGCTGGTGCCACGGCGGTCGTCGCGGTGGGTCATGTTGATGGTGAGCACGGCCTTGCGCACTTCGGCAGCGCCCTGGGGTGCAAACGGGTCGGCGCCGGCGCTGCCACCACCAATCGCGGTGTAGATCAGCTTCACGTACTGGTTGGCCTGCACGATCTGGCGCGCCTGCTCGGCCAGGGCGCTGGTTTCCTTGAAGGTGCTGCCAGGCGGCAGGGTCACCGTCACCTGAGTTTGTGACAGGTCATCGGGCGGGATGAAGCCGGTAGGCAGGTAGGGCACCAGCGAAAACGAGCCGATGAAGAAGACCGCCGTGCCCAGCAGCGTTTTCACGCGGTGCTTCAGGCACCAGCGGGCCCAGCCCATGTAGATGGTCAGCCAGCGGGCGTCTTTGTGCGCGTGTTTGGGCGGCTTCAGGATGTAGGCCGCCATCATCGGCGTGAGCATGCGCGCCACCACCAGCGAGAAGAAGACGGCGATCGCCGCCGTCCAGCCGAATTGCACAAAAAACTTGCCCGGCACGCCGCCCATGAAGGCGGTGGGCAAGAACACGGCAATCAGCGTGAAGGTGGTGGCGATCACCGCCAGGCCGATCTCGTCGGCCGCTTCCATCGCGGCTTGGAACGGCGTTTTGCCCTCGCGCAGGTGGCGCATGATGTTTTCGATCTCGACGATGGCGTCATCGACCAGCACACCGACCACCAGCGACAGGCTCAGCAGCGTGACCACGTTGATGGTGAAGCCCATCAGGTACATCACCGCAAAGGTCGGGATGGCCGACAGCGGCAGCGCCACCGCCGACACAAACGTGGCACGCCAGTCGCGCATGAAGAGCCACACCACCAGCACCGCCAGCAGCGCGCCTTCGTACAAGAGCTTCATCGAGCCGTCGTAGTTTTCGACCACCGGGTCGACAAAATTGAAGGCCTCGGTGATGACGATGTCGGGGTGCGCGGCCTTGAGTTTTTCGAGCGACGCGCGCACGCCGTCGGTCACGTCGATCTCGCTGGCGCCGCGGGCACGCACGATCTCGAAGCTCACCACCGGCTTGCCGTTGAGCAGCGCCGCCGAGCGCTGCTCGGCCACGGTGTCACTGACCTGGGCCACCTGGTTGAGGCGGATGTGGCGGCCGTCGCTGAGCGAGACTTCGAGCGCCGCCAGCTCTTGCGCTGACTGCACCGTGGCCAGCGTGCGCACCGATTGTTCGGCGCCGCCCAGGTCGGCCCGGCCGCCCGAAGCTTCTTGCTGGATCTGGCGCAACTGGCGCGAGATGTCGGCGGCGGTCACGTTGAGTGCCAGCAGCTTGCCGGGGTCGAGCTCGACACGCACTTCGCGCGTGACGCCGCCCACGCGGGTGACGGCGCCCACGCCGCGCACCGCCAGCATGTTCTTGGTGACCTGGTTGTCGACAAACCACGACAGGGCCTCGTCGTCCATGCGGCTGCTCGACACCGTGTAGGTGAGGATCGGCGTGCCCGCCAGGTTGACCTTCTGGATGATGGGGTCGCGCAGGTCGGCCGGCAGGTCGGAGCGCACGCGCGAAACGGCGTCGCGCACGTCGTCGATCGCTTCTTGGGTCGACTTCTCGAGGCGGAACTCGACCATCAGCGTGGCGGTGCCATCTTGCAGCGTGGTGTAGACGTGTTTGACACCTTGCACCGTGGCCAGCGAGTTTTCGATCTTGCGTGCGACCTCGGTCTCCAGCTGCGCGGGTGAGGCACCCGGCAATGCGGCGATGACGGTGATCATCGGCAGGTCGATGTCAGGAAAGTTCTGGACCTTCATCGCCTTGAAGGCGATCAGGCCTGCCAGCGTGAGCATGATGAAGAGCAGGATCGACGGCGTGGGGTTGCGGATCGACCAGGAGGAAACGTTGAACATGTGAGTTCTCTTTGTCTACAACAAGAATGCCGTTCGCACTGACCCTTCGACGAAGCTCAGGACTAAAGGCCTTGTCGAAGTGCCAGCAGCGAGAAGCGCGAACACCCTTCGACAGGCTCAGGGCGAACGGGGGGTTGCGGTGGCTGCCTTGGCCGCGGCCGGGGCCTCGACCACCTTGACGGTGTCGCCGTCGCTCAAGAAACCGCCGCCCGCCGCCACCACCAAGGCCCGCGCATCGAGCCCGCTGGTGATTTCGATGCGGTCACCGACCCTGCGGCCCACGCTCACCTTGGCCTGCGACACCTTCGAGTCGGCGCCCACGCGCAGCACGTAGCTGAAGCCGTCGCGCAGCACCACGGCGGTTTGCGGCAGGGTCAGCGCGTTGCTGTTGCCGATGTCGAACTCACCCCGTGCGTACATGCCGGCTTTCACCTCGCCGCTCTTGTTGCCCATGGCGCCCAGGTCCACATAGACGATGCCGTTGCGCGTTTGCGGATCGACGGTCGGCGCGACCATGCGCACCTTGCCCACCACCGGGGCGGCGCCGCTGGTGGCGGCCACGGTGGCGGGCTGGCCCACCTTCACCCGCGCCAGCTCGCTGGAGGGCACCTCGGCACGCCACTCCAGCCGGCCTTGGCGGATCAAGCGGTACAGCTCTTGCCCGGCCGGCAGCACCGCGCCCACGGTGGCGCTGCGCGCCGAGATGATGCCGTGGTCAGGCGCGACCACCTGCGTTTGTGCCAGGCGCAGCTGCTGCACCCGTGCGGCGGCGCGCACGGCCTCAAGGCGGGCCTGCGCGGTGCGCTCGCTGGTGAGGTAGTTGTTGATCTGCTGGCCACTCAGTGCGCCGGCGGGTTGCAGGTCGCGCGCGCGCTGCGCATTGGCGGCGGCTTCGGCCAGCGTGGCCTCGGCTTCGGCGACCGCGGCCTTGGCCTGCGCCACATCGGCCATCACCGTGTCGGCGGCAAACACCGCCAGCACCTGGCCCTTTTTCACCACGTCGCCCACGTTGGCGCGCACCTCGGCCAGGCGCAGGCCGTTGGCTTCGGTGCCGACACTGGCCTCCTGCCAGGCGGCGATGTTGCCGTTGGCGCTGATCTTGAGCGGCAGGTTGGCCGTTTGCGGCTGCGTCACCGTCACGGTGAGCGCGGGCTTGGGCGGCGCGGCGGGTTTTTCATCGGCCGCACGCGCGTTGAAGGCAGCGAAGCCCGCGCTCACGGTGGCGGCGGCAAGGGCGGTCAGCAAAAGGGGCTTGAGTCGGTAGTGCATGGCCATGGTCGACGTGGGTACGTGGGTGTGGGTTGTGAGTGTTCTGGCTCTTAGAAGGGGCGGCTTCGGTGGCCGTTTGCCGCCGCCATGCTGCCAGGCCGCTGCTGACAGCGTGATGTCAGCAGCCGGCCACCCGGCAGGGCGTGCGTGCGAGTCGCCGAAGTATGCGATGAACTCGGGTCGGGTGTCGGTCGATACTCTGCGACTTGCCCAAAGGTGCTGCTCCTGATGAAACCTGACTGTCGACTGCCTGCCGCCTTGTTTGTGGCCTTGCTCGGTGCCTGTGCGGTGCCGCCCGAGGCACCGGCTGAAACAAGCCATGAAACATTGGCGGTGACGCCCGTTCAGCCAGCACACGCATCGCTACAAGCACCGGCCGTGCCCGCCTCCGCCCCGCCGTCGGCGCTGGCGCCGCGCCCCCCGTGGGGCATCGAGGCGATCGACACCGTGGTGGTGATCTACGCCGGCAGCCGCTCGTTCGACCACGTGTTTGGCCTGTTCCCTGGGGCCAATGGCATTCCGGACAAAAACCCCGCCTCCCAGGGCCGGGCCGAGCCGCAGAAAGATGTGGATGGAAAAGTGCTGCCGGTGTTGCCCCCCATCTGGAGCGGGCTCACCCCCCATGGCCAGCCGCTCACGCTGACGCAGGCGCAATCGGTGGGCCTGCCCAATGCGGTGTTCCAGCTCGACGCCCCGCGAGGCATCGGCCACAGCGGCGTGAGCGTGCCGCCCACTACCACCACGCGCGGCCTGGCGCGGCGTTATTACCAGCAGCTCATGCAGATCAACGGCGGGGCAAACGACCGGTTCGCCGCCTACTCCGATGGCGGCGTGCTGAGCATGGGTTACCACGACGGCAGCAGCCTCGCGCTGTGGAAACTGGCGCAGCGTTACACCCTGGCCGACCACTTTTTCACGGGCGCGTTGGGCGGCTCTTTTCTCAACCACCACTACCTGGTGTGCGCTTGCGCGCCCACCTACCCGAACGCCGACAGCTCACCTGCCAAGGGCTTGATCAGCGCCATCGACGTTGACGAGCAGGGCCGTTTTGTGCGGCTCACCCCGGCGCCCAACACGCCTGCTTCGGCGCTCGCCGGGCCGCCCCGTTTTTTGCGCGATGGCGCGCTCTCGCCGAAAGATGCGAGCGGCGTGTTCCATGCCGTCAACACCATGCAGCCGCCCTACCAGCCGAGCGGCGCGCCGCCGGTGGCCGGGGCCGACCCGCGCCTGGCCGACCCCGCGCGGCCCAGCACCTTGCCGCCGCAAACACAGGCCACCATCGGCGACCAGCTCAGCGCCAAGGGTGTGAGCTGGGCCTGGTACGCCGGCGCCTGGGCCGCAGTGAGCGCCGGCACGCCCGAGGGCCGGGCGCAGATCTACCGTGGCAAGGCCCACTTCCAGCCGCACCAGCAGCCGTTCAACTATTACGCCGCCTTCGACCCGCTGACAAAAGCCGAAGCGCGTGCGCAGCACCTGCGCGATTTCGACAGCCAGTTCCTCGCCGATGCGGCCGCCGGCATGCTGCCCGGGGTGAGCTTCTACAAGCCGCAAGCCAGCCTGAGCCAGCAAGCGGGCATTGCCAACTTGGGTGATGGCGACGCGCACCTCGCCGAGTTGGTGGCCAAGCTGGAGCAAAGCCCGCAATGGCCCCGCATGCTGATCGTCATCACCCACGACGACAACGGCGGCTTCTACGACCACGCGCCGGTGCCGCGCGGCGACCGCTTCGGCCCCGGCGCGCGGGTGCCGGCGATCATCGTCTCGCCGTTCAGCAAGCGTGGTTTCGTCGACAAGACGCCGTATGACACCGGCTCCATCTTGCGGTTCATCACGCGGCGCTGGTCGCTCGCGCCGCTTCCCGGCCTGCTCGAGCGCGACGAAGCCTTGCGACGCAACGGCTTGGCGCCCATGGGTGACCTGACGGGCGCGCTCGACTTCGCTGGCTCAGTGAAGCAGTGACATCTGCTGCGTGGGCACACGCACCGGCGCCGGCACCCGCTTGCGCAGCACCGCGTGTGGCACATAACCGCGAGTGGCGAGGTTCCAGCCGTCGGTGGCCTGAGCGTCGCTGAGCTGCTGAACCCGCAGCGCGCCGAGCTTTTTGGCGCCAGCGCGGGTGACGAGCGCCTCACATTGCGCCGCCGTCAGCTGGCTCACAAACGCCGTCCAGCGCTGCATGGCGAGCGGGTTGCGCCAAGCGTCTTCGATGGCCCAACGCAGAGCATGGCCCTCGGTTTCTCTGCCAGCCTCGAGCACCCGCGGCAGCAGCGCGTGGAAGAAGGTCTGGAACGCACGCTTGACCCCCTTGCCCGGCAGCAAATCTTCGAGCCGCGTGATGCGGTGGCTCCAGCCGGGCGCGAGCAGCTGCTGGCTGATGAAAGCCTGCAGCGCCTGCGCCGGGTTGAACAAACGCAGCCGGTTGGGCGGCAGCACCAGCATCGGCAGCGTGCAGGCTTCTTCGTGTGGCAGCGGCTCGACCAAGCTGCACAACACCGCCACACGTGCCCACTGCGCGGCGGTGAGGCCCTGCAAGCCACCGAGCGCGCCGTCTTCGATTTGCTTCACGAACTGCAGCGCGTCACGAAAGCCGTACGCGGCCTTGGCGTGGTTGGCCTTGGTGCTCATCACCGCGAGATTGCCGGCGGCATAACCGGCGTCGCTGCGCACCCGGTCGATCGAGGCATCGGAGTTTTCCATCGTGGCGCTGCTGAGCGGTGCCCGCGTAATGGGGCAGTGGCTCACCTCGATCT
>JBBRFR010000015.1:0-21111 GCA_038241485.1 Burkholderiales bacterium | reverse complement strand
TCCTCTGTGGCTTCGTATTTGCCGGCACTGACACCTCGTGAGTTGGAAACGCTGCGGTGGACTATGGAGGGCAAGACTGCGTGGGAGGTGGCCAACGTGCTGGGCATCAGCGAACGCACGGCGGTGCTCCACGCCAATAATGCGATGCACAAACTGGGTTGTGTCAACAAACACCAAGCCGTGTTGAAGGCCCTTCGCTTGGGTCTTATTCGATGATCCCTGTTTTTGTCTGATTCTGAAGCGCTTGTCATCCTGTAAGAGCTGACAGTTACGTGAATTGGTCGCTGTTGCTGCAATGTCTTCCAGTGCACGGTGTTGTGCACGTGTCACGACAGGAGCAGACCATGCAGACCACCACCAACCAAACCGTTCCCGCGACGTCTTCTGTGCCCAATCAGACGGCCGCTGGTCATCCCTCCACCGATGGGAGAGCCCCCGCTCCTCTGGATTTGTCGGCTCTACGTCAAGTTAGCGGTGGCGTGCATCCCACCGGCGCTTGGTAAGTGCTGCCTGCCGGCAAGGTTGCACACCATGCCCAACCTCTTCCGCCCTGAAGTCGTCGAAGGCCGACGCCAGGACTGGTTGGGCAGCATTCAGCTGATCCGGCCGGTGTCGTTCGCGGTGCTCACGGGCTTCGTCGCGCTCACCGCCGTGGCGGTGGCCGCGTACCTCACCCTTGGCGAGTACACGCGCAAGGCGCGCGTGAGCGGCTACCTGGTGCCTGACCTCGGCGTGATCCGTCTGGTGACGCCGCAGCCGGCCACGGTGGTCGAGCGCCACGTGACCGAAGGGCAGGCGGTGCGGCAGGGTGATGTGCTGTTTGTGCTGTCGCTGGAGCGGGCCACGCTCCAGGGCGGCACGCAGGCCGCCGTGCAACAAAGTCTGGCCGCGCGTGAGCGCAGCTTGCAGGCTGCGAGCCAGCAGCAGGCCTTGTTGCAACGAACCCAGGCTGCTGCACTGCAGCGACAGGCGAGCGACATGAAACGCGAGTTGGCGCAGCTCGGCACCGAGGCCGATTTGCAACGCGAGCGCCTCGGCCTCGCGCAGCAGGCGCAGGCGCGGCTGGAGTCCTTGCTCCGCGAAAACTTTGTGTCGTCGGCCCAGGTGCAAACCAAGGCCGAAGAGGTGCTCGGCCTGCGCGCGCAGTTGCAGGGGCTGGAGCGCCAGGGCGCCACCAAACAGCGCGAAATCGGCAGCCTCGAAGCGCAGCTGCGCGAGTTGCCGCTGCGCAGCCAGGCACATCTCGGCGAGATCGACCGTGATCTGGCCGAGCTGGTGCAGAAGTCGGCCGAAAACGAAGCGCAGACGCGCATCGTGATCCGTGCGCCTCAAGACGGTGTGGTGACTTCGGTGCTCGCCGAGCGTGGCCAAACCGCCACACCGGCCACCGCGCTGGCGAGCTTGGTGCCCGCCGACGCTCGCTTGCAAGCGCACCTCTTCGCCCCGTCGAGCGCTGTGGGGTTTGTGCGCTCGGAGCAGGCGGTGTTGTTGCGCTACCAGGCCTACCCGTACCAGAAGTTCGGCCACCAGGCGGGCCATGTGATGCAGGTGTCGCGCACGCCCTTGCAGGCGGCCGAGCTGGCCAGCCTGGCGCTGCCGCCGAGCAGTGAGCCGCTGTATCGCATCACCGTCGCGCTGGACCAGCAGGCGGTGCAGGCTTATGGCCAAGCGCAGCCGCTCGCACCGGGCATGCAGCTCGACGCTGACGTGCTGCTCGACCGCCGCCGCCTGATCGAATGGATCTTTGAGCCCGTGCTGAGCATCGCGGGCCGCGTTTGATGTTGGACGGGCTCAACCTGGGGTGGGGCGGGCGACGTGTTCCTCTGATCCTGCAAACCGAGGCCGCTGAATGCGGCCTCGCCTGTCTTGCGATGGTGGCGGCCCAACACGGCCTGCGCACCGACCTGCCGACCTTGCGCAAGCGTTTTTCGTTGTCGCTCAAGGGCGTGACGATGATCGACCTGGTGCGCATGGCGAGCCAGCTGCAGCTGAGCCCGCGCCCGCTGCGCGCCGAGATGGAGCACCTGTCGCAGTTGCAGTTGCCCTGCGTGTTGCACTGGGACTTGAATCACTTCGTGGTGTTGACCGAACTGCGCGGCGATTGGGCCACCATTCATGACCCGGCGCGCGGTGTGCGCCGCCTGCGCCTGGCCGAGGTGGCCAAACATTTCACCGGCGTGGTGCTGGAGCTTTCACCCACGGCCGACTTCAAGCCGCAGGTTGAAACACAGGCGGTCAGCACACGCCAGCTGCTCGGCCACGTGGTGGGGCTCAGGCGTTCGCTGGGTCAGATTTTTGTGATGGCGCTGGCGCTCGAAGCCTTCATGCTGCTGACGCCTTTTTTCATGCAGTGGACGGTCGACAGCGTGCTGGTCAGTGCCGACCGTGACCTGCTCATCACCTTGGGCGTCGGGTTTGGCCTCTTGGTGCTGGTGCAGGTGGCGACCGCCGCCATCCGCTCGTGGGCGGTGTTGTACCTGTCGGCCACGCTCAACCTGCAGTGGTTGTCGAACGTGTTTGCGCACCTGATGCGCCTGCCGGTGAGTTGGTACGAGAAGCGCCACACCGGCGACATCATGTCGCGCTTCGGCGCCATCCAGCAGATGCAGCAGACGCTGACCACCAGCTTCATCGAAGCCGTGCTCGACGGCCTGTTGGTGGTGCTGACCTTTGTGGTGATGTGCTTCTACAGCGTCACGCTCACGGCCATCGCCTTCGGCAGCGTGGCGGCTTATGCGCTGCTGCGCTGGGCATTCTTCCGACCGCAGCGGGACGCGACCGAAGAAGCCATCGTGCACGACGCCAAACGCTCCACGCACTTTCTGGAGTCGTTGCGTGGTGTGCAGTCGATCAAGCTCTTCAACCGGCAAGAAGACCGCCAGGCGCAGTTCATGAACCGCGTGGTCGACGCGATGAACGCCAACATCGCCACCCGCAAGCTCGACCTGATGTTTGGCGTGATGCACAAGCTGGTGTTTGGCCTGGAGCGCATCGCGGTGATCTGGGTGGGCGCGCTGCTGGTGATGGACCACCGCTTCTCAGTTGGCATGTTGTTCGCCTTCTTCGCCTACAAAGAAACCTTCGCGCAGCGGGTGAGCGGCTTGATCGACAAGATGGTCGAGCTGAAGATGCTCAAGCTGCAGGGCGAGCGCCTGGCCGACATCGTGCTCACCACGCCCGAGCTGGAGCCTGATGTGCCGGCGCGCGAGAGCGAGCTGCCGGCGCGGCTGGAATTGCAGGGTGTGAGTTTTCGCTACTCCGACAGCGAGCCCGAGGTGCTGAATGACGTGAGCTTCGTCATCGAGCCCGGTGAGTCGGTGGCGATTGCCGGGCCCTCGGGTTGTGGCAAGACGACGCTGCTCAAGCTGATGCTGGGCATCCATGCGCCGCAGTCGGGCGAGATCCGCGTCGGCGGTGTGCCGCTGCGCCAGCTTGGCCTTCGCGCCTGGCGCGACATGATCGGCACCGTGATGCAAGACGACCAGCTCTTCGCCGGCTCGATCACCGACAACATCAGTTTCTTTGACAGCCACGCCGACCCGGCCTGGGTGTCGCAATGTGCCCAGCTCTCGGCCGTACACGACGAGATTGAGGCCATGCCCATGGGCTACCACACGCTGATCGGCGACATGGGTGCCAGCATTTCAGGCGGGCAGAAGCAGCGCATCCTGCTGGCCCGCGCGCTCTATAAGCGGCCGAAAATCTTGTTCCTCGATGAAGCGACCAGTGCGCTCGATGTGGACCGCGAGCGCCTGGTGAACCAGGCGATTCGCCAGCTCGACCTCACGCGGGTGATCGTGGCGCACCGCCCCGAAACCATGGCTTCGGCCAACCGTGTGATCGTGTTGAAAGACGGCCATGTGGCACAAGAGCTCCGCGCCGTCACCGGCGCGGGGCGATAAAACAGAACAGAAATGCACTTGTCCCTTGCGCCGGGGAGCGAACCCAATCCCCATGCGCTGGCCGCGCTCAGCAAGGCCGGCGAGCTGTACCCGATCATTGCCTCGCAAGACATCATTGACGTGCGCGGCGTCAAGCTGTGGGCGCGTGACCAGCCCGTGACGGCGGCGTTGCAGCAGCGTCTGTTGGAGCGCCGGCTGAAGCAGCCGATCGAGGTCTGCCTGCAGGCCGAAGGGGGTGTCACGCTGTTCACGCTCATGCACGACCTGCAGGAGCTGATCGAGTCGGGCAACCCGCTGGCGCCCGCACTGCGGCCCTGGGCCACGGTGCTGGTGGCGCAGCTCAAGCAGATCCCGTTGCATTCGGTGGCGCAGCTGCTGCTCACCACCGCAGCGGCCACACGACCGGCGACCTTGGCGCATGCGGTTTGCGGCATGGCGTTGGCCGGCGCCATGGTCGCGAGCCGCGAGGGCAGCCACCACGACATTCGCCTGGCCATGCTGGGCGGCTTGTTGCACGACATCGGCGAGGTCTACATCAACCCGCTGTACCTCGACTATGCACAGGCGCTCGACCTCATCGGCCACAAGCACTTGGTGGTGCACCCCCGGGTGGCGCAGATGTTGTTGAGTGGCTTGACCGACTACCCCGCCGCGCTGGCGCAGGCGGTGGCCGAGCACCATGAGCGGCTCGACCGCTCGGGCTACCCTGCGCGCTTGGGCGGTGAAGCGGTGTCACGCCTCGGCCGCGTGCTAGCGGTGGTAGAGGTGACGCTGGGCAGCTTGTGTGCCTCGCACGCGCCGCTCACACGCGCGAGCTTTGCGCTGCGCGTGGTGCCCGGCGAGTTTGACCCGCAGTGGGCGGCGTTTGTGTGCGACGCCGCGCACGAGGCCGGCGAAGACTTTGCGGGCCACGCGCAGCCGGTCGCGGCCACACTCGCCGCTCAGCTGGCCGACATCGACCAGCAGCTCGCCGAAGCGCACCAGCTCGCGCTGGAGCTGCACGAACAGCGCCGCACCTCGACCATCACCGACGTGGTGGCCGACGCGCTGCACCGGCTCGACCGCCTGCGTGTGGCTTGGAACGCGTTGGGTTTGTGGGGTGTGTCTGCCCTCGATGCCGCACCTTCTGAGCGGCTGGAGCTCGAGCTGGCCGAAGGTGAGCTGCGCCAGCGCATGCGGGCGTTTCACCGCGAGTGTTTGTTGCTCTCCGAAGGGTTGACCCAGGCCGAGAAGTTTCGCTTGTCGCCGCTGTGGCAAGGCCTGCTCGAAACACGTTGAGGCGGGGTGGGCCGCTCAGGGCGTTGTGGCGCGCTCCATGTGGCCGAGCCATCGCAAAGCCTGTTCGCGCTTGTCTCCGCACATCTCGGGCGCCGGCTTGAGCGAAGCACACACCGCCGGGCGATCGGGGTGACCGAAGATGGCGCAGGCGTTGTTTGGCGTGAGCTGCACGCAGCGCACCCCCGCCGGCTTGCTGATGCCATCGACCAGCGGCATGCCAGGGATCGGTGTGGAGATGGAAGGGGCGATGCAGCAGGCACCGCAGCCCGGACGGCAGTTCATGGGTGGGGATTATTCGGCAGCCTTGCCACGCATGGGCGCGGTCTTGCCGAACATCGGGTGACGCCAAAGACCCCGCAGCCTAAAATTCACGCCTTGCGCCCGCTCGACACGCTTTGCGAGAGCCGCGGCCTCCTGCCCCGATAGACCCCCGGAGTTTCCATGCTGTACCCCCATGAGTTCGACGTCATCGTCGTCGGCGGCGGCCATGCCGGCACCGAAGCCGCGCTGGCGGCGGCGCGCATGGGCGCCAGCACCTTGCTGCTGACGCACAACATCGAAACGCTCGGCCAGATGAGCTGCAACCCGTCGATCGGCGGCATCGGCAAGGGCCACCTGGTCAAGGAGATCGATGCCTTGGGCGGCGCCATGGCGGCTGCCACCGATGAATCGGGCATTCAGTTCCGCATCTTGAATGGCTCCAAGGGGCCGGCGGTGCGGGCGACCCGGGCGCAAGCCGACCGCATTTTGTACAAGGCGGCGATTCGCCACCGGTTAGAAAACCAGCCTAACCTCACGCTGTTCCAGCAAGCGGTCGACGACCTGATGGTCGAGGGCGACCGTGTGGTGGGAGCTGTCACGCAAGTTGGCATTCGCTTCCGTGGCAAAGCCGTGGTGTTGACGGCGGGCACCTTCCTCGACGGCAAGATCCACGTCGGCCTGCAAAGCCATGCGGCAGGGCGGGCGGGTGACCCGCCGGCGGTGTCTCTGTCTGCGCGGCTGAAGGAGTTGAAGCTTCCGCAAGGGCGCTTGAAAACAGGCACACCGCCACGCCTGGACGGGCGCAGCATCAACTTTGCCCTGCTAACCGAACACCCGGGTGACGGCGTGCCCTCGGCAGACGGCACGCCTGCAGACCGCCCGGTGCCGGTGTTCAGCTTCATGGGCCATGCCTCGCAGCACCCGCAGCAGGTGCCGTGCTGGATCACCCACACCAACGAACGCACCCACGAGATCATCCGCTCGGGGTTCGACCGCAGCCCGATGTTCAACGGCGTGATCGAAGGGGTGGGCCCGCGCTACTGCCCGAGCATTGAAGACAAGGTCAACCGCTTTGCCGACAAAGACTCGCACCAGATCTTTCTGGAGCCCGAGGGCCTGACGACGCACGAGTTCTACCCAAATGGCATCAGCACCAGCTTGCCGTTTGACATTCAGCTGGCGGCCGTGCGCTCAATGCGCGGCCTGGAAAACGCCCACATCCTGCGCCCCGGTTATGCCATCGAGTACGACTACTTCGACCCGCGCGCCCTGAAGGCCAGTTTCGAGACCAAGTCCATCGGCGGCCTGTTTTTCGCCGGCCAGATCAACGGCACCACCGGCTATGAAGAGGCGGGCGCCCAAGGCCTCTTCGCTGGCATCAACGCCGCGCTGCAAGTGCGAGGCAAAGACGCCTGGACACCGCGCCGCGACCAAGCCTACCTGGGCGTGCTGGTCGATGACCTCATCACCAAGGGCGTGACTGAGCCGTACCGCATGTTCACCAGCCGCGCCGAGTTTCGCTTGCAGCTGCGCGAAGACAACGCCGACATGCGGCTGACCGAGGCTGGCCGCGAGCTGGGTTTGGTCGATGACGCTCGCTGGAGCGCCTTCAACCGCAAACGTGATGCAGTGGCCCGCGAAACCGAGCGCCTGAAGTCGACCTGGGTGCACCCCAGCAATCTGCCCGACGCCGATGCCGAGCGCCTGTTGGGCAAAGCCATCGACCACGAATACAGCCTGGCCGATTTGCTGCGCCGCCCAGGCGTGGGCTTCGACGCTTTGGTGGCAGTGGCCAAAATCGCCAAACCCGAGGCTGGTGTTTCACGTGAAACACTGCAGTCAGATCTGGGCGCTGAGCTGGCCGATGCGGTGATCGAGCAGGCCGAGATCAGCATCAAGTACGCCGGCTACATCCACAAGCAAAACGAAGAAGTGGAGCGGGCCGTTCACTTCGAAGGCTTGCGCCTGCCGGCCGAGCTGGACTATGCGCAGATCACCGCGCTCAGCTTTGAGGCCCGGCAGAAGCTCGCCACCCACCGGCCCGAAACCCTGGGCCAGGCTTCGCGTATCTCGGGCATCACTCCGGCGACCATTTCGCTGTTGCTGATCCACCTGAAAAAGGGCCGCTTCAAAGGTTTTGCCGCCAACGAACTGTCGGGCCGCGATGCCGCTTGAGCAGCGTGAGTTGCTGAAACAAGGTGCGCAGGCGCTCGGCCTGCCGCTGAGCGACGCCCAGTGCGACAGCTTGCTCGCCTACCAGGCGCTTCTGAGCAAGTGGAACCGGGTCTACAACCTGACGGCGGTGCGCAACCCGGCTGAGATGTTGACCCACCACTTGCTCGACAGCCTGTCGGCGCTGCCTCCTTTGTTGCGCCACCTCGGCGAGCGGCCGGCGCGCTTGCTCGACGTGGGCAGCGGCGGGGGTTTGCCTGGTGTGGTGCTGGCGGCCCTGGTGCCCAGCCTGAGCGTGACCTGTGTCGACACGGTCGGCAAGAAGGCGAGCTTTGTCCGCCAGGTGGCGGCCGAGCTGAAGCTGCCCAACCTGAGCGCGGCCCACGCCCGAGTAGAAGATCTGCGCCTGAAGCCATTCGACGTGATCACCTCCCGCGCCTTTGCCTCGTTGGTTGACTTCACCCGCCTGACCCGACAGCTGTTGGCCAATGACGGGGTCTGGATGGCGATGAAAGGCAAGGGCCCCATCGATGAAATCGCTGCCTTGCCCCCAGAATGGGATGTGTTTCACGTGGAACAACTGACGGTGCCCGGCTTGGATGCCGAGCGCTGCCTGGTTTGGATTCGACGCGCGCCTGCTCTGTGAGATCGCCATGAACTTGTTCGGTATTTCCGATTACGGCACCTTCTGCTTCGCGATCCTGGTGTTTCTGGCCTTGCCCGGGCCGGGCACGTTTGCGCTGCTCACGTCCACGGGCAAAGGTGGGTTTCGAGCCGGCGCCGCCGCCACATTGGGCCTGATCGTCGGCGACCAGATCCTCTTGTGGTTGGCGGTGGCGGGAGTGGCAGCTTTGCTGGCGGCTCACCCGCTGGCGTTTCGGGTGGTGCAGTACGCCGGCGCGGCCTATCTGGCCTGGGTCGGCCTGCGATTGATCTTGGCGAAAGAGGGTGACGCGTCGCCCATTCGCATTGAGCCACGCCACTACCTTCGCCAAGCTCTGCTGATCACCTTGCTCAACCCGAAGGCGATCGTGTTTTACATGGCCTTCTTTCCGCTCTTCATCAACCCGGCAACCCACTTGGGTGCGGTGACCTTCGCGGCGATGGCCGCCACGATCGCCCTCATCACGGCTGTTTACTGCCTCAGCCTGTGTGCCTTTGCCGGCGCGGTGTCGAGCCGGGTCAAGGCCCACAAGCGCGTGGCTCGCTGGCTCGAAAAGCTCGCGGGCGTGTTTCTGGTCGGCTTTGGCGTGCGCCTGGCCAGCAACTGATGATGTCCTTTTCCTTTCAATCACCGGATCGCCCATGACCCGCATCTTCTGCGTCGCCAACCAAAAGGGCGGTGTTGGCAAAACCACCACCACCGTCAACCTCGCTGCCGGTTTGGCCAAGGTCGGCCAGCGTGTGCTGGTGATCGACCTCGACCCGCAAGGCAATGCCACCATGGGCTCAGGGGTCGACAAGCGTGCCCTGCAACTGACCGTGTACGACGTGCTGCTTGAATCGGCCAGCATCGCCGAAGCCCGGGTGCGCAACGAGAAGGTCGGCTACGACGTGCTGGGTGCCAACCGCGAACTGGCCGGCGCCGAGGTGGAGCTGGTCGATCTGGAGCGGCGTGACAAGCGGCTCAAAGGCGCGATCGCCGCCGTGGCCGCCGAGTACGACTTTGTGCTGATCGATTGCCCACCGTCCTTGAGCCTGCTCACGCTCAATGGCCTGTGCAGCGCCCACGGGGTGGTCGTGCCCATGCAGTGTGAGTACTTCGCGCTCGAAGGCCTCTCCGATCTGGTCAACACCATCAAGCAGGTGCACGCCAACCTCAACCCTGACCTGCAAATCATCGGCTTGCTGCGGGTGATGTTTGACCCGCGCATCACGCTGCAGCAGCAGGTGAGCGAGCAACTCAAGGCGCACTTTGGCGACAAGGTGTTCAACACCGTGATCCCGCGCAACGTGCGCCTGGCCGAGGCGCCAAGTTATGGCCTGCCGGGGGTGGTGTTCGACCCGGCATCCAAAGGCGCGCAGTCCTTCATCGAGTTTGCGCAAGAGATGGTGCAACGCGTCGAGGCGGCCTGATGCAACTGGCGCCGCAGGCCCTCAACCCGCAGTTCGACCAGACCTTGTTGTCGCGGGTCGAAGACGCTGGGCTGAACGCCAGCGCGCCACCCCAACAGCGTTGGGTCGATGGCTGGTTGGTGCGCTTTTCGGCTGGCAAGGCCAAGCGAGCCCGCTGTGTGAACGCCGTGGCCGACGGCCGGTTGACCGTGGGCGAGCGCCTGGCCTTGTGCGAACAGGTGTTCAAGCAGGCAAACCTGCCGCTGGTGATTCGCATCACGCCCTTCACGCGGCCGGCCCACCTCGACGCCACGCTCGCCGCGATGGGCCTGCGCCGCATCGACGACACCCGGGTGATGGTGCGCGCTGGCTTGAACGACTTGCCGCCGGTCGGCTTGCCGCACGACCTGTCGGTGCAAAGCGTCGGCCTCGACCCGTTTGCCCAGCGGGTGGGTGCCCTTCGCGGCTCACCCTTGTCACAGCGCCAGGCGCACGCCGAGCGGCTGTTGCACTCACCGGTGCCGTTTCACGCTTTTGAGCTGCGTTCGCATGGCGAGGTGTTGGCCTGTGGCCAGTACGCCATCGAGGCCGACCTGGTAGGTTTGTACGACGTGTTCACTGCGCCTGCCGCGCGGGGCAGGGGCTGTGCGCGCCTGCTGTGCCAGCACATGTTGGCCCATGCGCGTGAACGCGGTGCGCATCATGCGTACCTGCAGGTCGAGGGAGACAACCACCCGGCGCGTGCCGTGTACCACCGGCTGGGCTTCGCCGATGGTTACGCCTACCACTATCGCAGCACGGCGGCCTGAACCTCAGAGCCCCAGCGATTCGTCCACACCCAGGTGCACGATCATCGACTGCACCGCCGCACCGCAGGCACAATTGACCAGGTTGTCGAGCCGGGCCATCAAGATGGCTTGGGTCTCGTTGGCAAACACGAAGATGTCGACACGGTTGGTGTCGTTGCAAGCCTGGACGTCAAAAAACCCAGCGTCCACAGCCGCCGGGTCGCGCAGCGGCAACACGCGGATGAAGCGCTCGCCGGCATAAAGTTCGGCCAGCGCCTGGTGCAGCTTTTCGGGCGTGGCGCCCGCAGCCAGTTGCGACAGATGCAAGGGCACACTCACGCTCAAACCCTTGAGAAACCTACCGACGATGGGCATGAAGACAGGTTTGTTCAACAGGCCGGTGTGGGCAGCCATCTCGGGAACGTGTTTGTGCGCCAGCGTCAGCCCATAAGGCCGGGGTGAGTCCAGCAGCGGGTCGGGGCCGGCTTCGTACTGCTCGATCATCTTCTTGCCGCCGCCCGAATAGCCGGTGATTGAGCTGGCGCTGATGGGCAGGCCCGCAGGCACCAAGCCGGCATCGACCAAGGGGCGCAGCAACAGAATGAAGGCGCTCGAATGGCAGCCCGGGTTGGAAATGCGCTTGTTGGCGCGCAACTTGGCGCGTTGATCCGCTGCCAGCTCGGGCAGCCCGAAGGCCCAATCGGGCGAGGTGCGGTGCGCGGTGCTGGCATCGATGATGCAAGTCTTGGGGTTGTTGACCAGGGCCGCGGCTTCTTTGGCGGCGGCGTCGGGCAGGCACAGGAAAGCCACGTCGGCGGCGTTGAGCAAGCGGGCGCGTTCATCGGCATCTTTGCGGCGCTCGGGCGCGATGCGCAGCACCTCGATGTCAGCGCGGCTGGCGAGATACTCGTTGATGCGCAGCCCGGTCGTGCCTTCTTGGCCGTCTACAAACACCCGGTAAGTCATGGTCTTCACCTTCAAATCGACGAGCCCCGAGGATAAATCACCCGCATGGCAAACGCTGAGGTTTTCCCTGGGACCCACCTGCGTGTGCTGTTGCTGCCCGGCTGGCTCAACTCCGACGCCGCCCATTGGCAAAGCCGCTGGGAACAATTGCATGGCGACCAGCGCGTCGAGCAAGACGATTGGTTTTGGCCCAAACGTGGCGACTGGATGGCGCGGCTCGAAGAGGTGCTGCTGCAAAGCGACACGCCGGCCGTGCTGGTGGCGCACAGTCTGGGCTGCCAACTGGTGGCCGCCTGGGCCACACACTCACAGCAGACCCATCGGGTGAGGGCGGCAATGCTGGTCGCGCTGCCCGACGTTGAGCGTGACGACATGCCGCCTCAACTCGCCCCCTGGCGGCCGATGCTACGCATGCGCCTGCCGTTCAAAAGCCTGGCCGTGGTCAGCAGCGACGACCCCTATGGCGCACCCGACCGCGCCGCGCAGATAGCGGCCGATTGGGGCAGCGAGCTGATGTCGGTTGGCGCGCGTGGCCACATCAACGGTGATTCGGGCCTGGGTGACTGGCCGCAGGGCCGGGCGATGTTGCAGGCCTTGATTGAGGCCGCGGCCTGATCGGCCAGAATCCCCGCATGGTCACCAAAAAACCCAAAGGCCTCGGCCTTGGCCTCGAAGCTCTGCTCGGCCCCAAAGTCAACGACAACCCGACACCCGCGAACGACGGCACGCCTCGCACACTGAAGCTCGAGCAACTGCAGCCCGGCAAGTACCAACCCCGCACGCGCATGGACGAAGGCTCGCTCTACGAGCTGGCCGAAAGCATCAAGGCGCAGGGCATCATGAAGCCCATCCTCGTGCGACCGGTGGGTGAGGGCCGCTTCGAAATCATCGCGGGTGAGCGCCGCACACGCGCGGCCAAACTCGCGGGCCTCGATGAAGTGCCGGTGCTCGTGAAAGACGTGCCCGATGAAGCCGCCGCCGCGATGGCGCTGATTGAAAACATCCAGCGCGAAGACCTCAACCCGCTGGAAGAAGCACAGGGCATTGCGCGCCTGGTCAACGAATTCCACCTCACGCATGAACAAGCCGCGCAGGCCGTGGGCCGCTCGCGCAGTGCAGCAAGCAACTTGCTGCGCTTGCTTAACCTGGCCGAGCCGGTGCAACAAATGTTGATGGCCGGCGACATCGATATGGGCCACGCACGCGCGTTGTTGCCGCTTGAAGGCGCGCAACAAATACTCAGCGCCGCCGAGATCGTCGGCAAAAAACTCAGCGTGCGCGAGGCCGAGAAGCTGGTCGCGAAGGCCATGACCTCGCGTCAAAAGCCCCTGCTGCGCGTGGCCAAAGAGAAATCACGCGATATTTCTCGCATCGAAGAAGAACTTTCCGATGCATTGACTGCTCAAGTAGAAATACGCGTGAAGAAAAGAACCAAGCGTGGCGAACAAGGCGAGGTGGCGATTCAGTTTGGTTCGCTCGATGAACTCAACGGCCTGCTCGAAAAGCTTGGCTTGTCGAACGCATAGGCGTATGTTGGGCACAGCGGTGAGGAGCGATCGGCACACTCCTTGCAAAGCTCAAACAACGGTGTTATTTCGCTTCTTCTCAAGACATGATTGCTCTCACAATGAATCAAGCTTGATCACAAGCAGCTGAGACAGCTGACAAAAAGGAAAGCTCTGATGAAGCCTGACGCGGGCTTCATCAGAACTTCCCCAGACGATTGCCGAGGTGGCCCCCGGCATTTGTCTTCCTGAGATCTAGGAGGTCAGCATGGATGTGATCAGCCATTTCGCCGCTCGATTTGAGCGCACGCGTGAAGAGGAACTCTCACTCGAGGAGTACCTCGCCATCTGCAAACGCGATCCTGTCGCGTATTCCACAGCCGCCGAGCGAATGCTCAAGGCCATCGGTGAGCCGCAGAGCGTGGACACACGCAACGACCAGCGCCTCTCGCGCTTGTTCGCCAACAAGGTCATCAAGATCTACCCCGCCTTCGCCGAGTTCTACGGCATGGAAGACGCCATCGAGCAGGTGGTCTCGTACTTCCGCCATGCGGCGCAGGGCCTGGAAGAAAAGAAGCAGATCCTCTATCTGCTGGGCCCGGTGGGTGGCGGCAAGTCGTCGATTGCGGAGCGACTCAAGTCGCTGATGCAAGAGGTGCCGTTCTACGCCATCAAGGGCTCGCCCGTGAACGAGTCACCCCTCGGCTTGTTTGATGCGATCGAAGACGGGCCGATTCTCGAAAAGGAATACGGCATTCCGCGTCGCTACCTGCAGCGCATCTTGTCACCTTGGGCCGTGAAACGGCTCGACGAATTTGGCGGCGACATCCGCAAGTTCAAGGTCGTCAAGCGCTTCCCCTCGGTGCTCAAACAAGTGGGCATCGCCAAGACCGAGCCGGGTGACGAAAACAACCAAGACATCAGCTCGCTGGTGGGCAAGGTCGACATTCGCAAGCTCGAGACCTACGCACAAGACGACCCCGATGCCTACAGCTTCTCGGGTGGCCTGTGCCTGGCCAACCAGGGGTTGCTGGAGTTCGTTGAAATGTTCAAGGCACCGATCAAGGTGCTGCACCCCTTGCTGACGGCCACGCAAGAAGGCAACTACAAAGGCACTGAAGGGTTTGGTGCGATTCCTTTCGACGGCGTGGTGCTCGCGCACAGCAACGAGAGCGAATGGAAGACCTTCCGCAACAACAAAAACAACGAGGCCTTCCTCGACCGCATCTATATCGTGAAGGTGCCGTACTGCCTGCGCGTGAGCGAAGAGGTGAAAATCTACGAGAAGCTTCTGCGCGGCTCGTCTTTGGCACAAGCCACCTGCGCCCCCGGCACGCTGAAGATGATGAGCCAGTTTGCGACGCTCACCCGTTTGAAGGAGCCCGAAAACTCCAGCCTCTATTCCAAGATGCTGGTGTACGACGGCGAAAACCTCAAAGACACCGACCCGCGCGCCAAGAGCTTCCAGGAGTACCGCGACTACGCCGGTGTGGATGAAGGCATGAGCGGCGTCTCGACCCGCTTCGCTTTCAAGATCATCAGCAAGGTCTTCAACTTCGACAGCACCGAAGTCGCCGCCAACCCAGTGCACTTGATGTACGTGCTGGAGCAGCAGATCGAACGTGAGCAGTTCCCGGCCGAGACGGAGCAGAAGTACCTGGCGTTCATCAAGGAGCACCTGGCCGTCAAGTACGCCGAGTTCATCGGCAAGGAAATCCAGACCGCGTACCTTGAGAGCTACAGCGAGTACGGCCAGAACATCTTTGACCGCTACGTCACCTACGCCGACTACTGGATTCAGGATCACGAATACCGCGACACCGACACCGGCGAGGTGTTCGACCGCGGCTCGTTGAACGCCGAGTTGGAGAAGATCGAGAAGCCGGCCGGCATCAGCAACCCGAAAGACTTCCGCAACGAGATCGTCAACTTTGTGCTGCGCGCGCGCGCCAACAACTCGGGCAACAACCCCACGTGGACAAGCTACGAGAAGCTGCGCACGGTGATCGAGAAGAAGATGTTCTCCAACACCGAAGAGCTGCTGCCGGTGATCAGCTTCAACGCCAAGGCGAGTGCCGACGAGGCGAAGAAGCACGAAGACTTTGTCACCCGCATGGTGGCCAAGGGCTACACGCCCAAGCAAGTGCGCTTGTTGTGCGAGTGGTACCTGCGGGTCAGAAAGAGTTCGTGATGATGCCCGCCACCGTTCGGGCTGAGCCTGTCGAAGCCAGCGTGTGCCTCCGGGCAGGCACTGCAACAAGCTCAGTGCGAACGGAGCATTAGGAAAGGCCAGAATGCTCCAGCAGATCATCGACCGGCGGTTGGCGGGCAAGAACAAGTCCATCGGCAACCGCGAGCGCTTTTTGCGCCGCCACAAAGACCAGATCCGCGAGGCGGTGAAGCGTGCGGTCGATGGGCGTGGCATCCGCGATCTCGCGCAAGGCGAAGACATCCACATTCCCAAGCGCGACATCGCCGAGCCGGTGTTCGGCCACGGCCAGGGTGGCAAGCGCGAGATGGTGCACCCGGGCAACAAAGACTATGTGCGTGGTGACCGCATCGAGCGGCCCAAGGGCGGCGGCGGTGGGGGTGGCGGCGGGCAGGCGACTGACTCGGGAGAAGGCGACGACGACTTTGTCTTCCACCTCAGCAAAGAAGAGTTCATGCAGGTCTTCTTTGACGACCTGGCCTTGCCCAACCTCACGCGCACCACGCTCGCCGAGACACCCGAGTACAAAACCCACCGCGCGGGCTACAGCAGCGACGGCACGCCCAACAACCTGCACGTGGTGCGCTCAATGCGCGGCGCGATTGGCCGGCGCATTGCGCTGGGCAGCAATTCTCGACGCGACATCAAAGAGCTCGAAGAAGAGCTGGCCCAGCTCAAGGCCCACCCCACGGGCAACGAGCCCGCCATCCTCGCGCTCGAAAAAGAAATCGAAGCCCTGCGAGCGCGCATCGGCCGCATCCCTTACCTCGACCCGATCGACCTGCGCTACCGCAGCCGTGTGCGCACACCGGTGCCCACGTCGAAGGCGGTGATGTTTTGCCTGATGGACGTTTCTGGCTCGATGGACGAAGCGCGCAAAGACCTGGCCAAGCGCTTCTTCATCTTGCTGTACCTGTTTCTCACGCGTCACTACGAGCGCATCGACATCGTCTTCATCCGCCACCACACACAGGCGCAAGAGGTCGACGAGCAAAACTTTTTCCACTCCACCGAAACGGGAGGCACCGTGGTCTCGAGCGCGCTGGTGCTGATGGAAGAGATCGCAAAAGCGCGCTACCCCACCAGCGAATGGAACATCTACGGCGCGCAGGCGAGTGATGGCGACAACTGGCACCACGACAGCGGCCGCTGCCGCGAGCTGCTGCAAAACAACATCTTGCCGCTGTGCCGCTACTTCGCTTATGTGCAGGTGGCTGAAGAAGAGCAGAACCTGTGGGACGAATACGCCGCCCTCGCGGCCGACGCCAAAGACTTCGCCATCCGCAAGGTGACTGAGGCCTCGCAGATCTACCCGGTGTTCCGTCAGTTGTTCAAGAAGGAAGGGGCCGCCGCATGACCTCGATTTCTAACGCGCGGGCCGCCGCGCCGGGCCGCCCCAAGCAAGCCCCGACCCTCTCGAAGCGTCGATCGCTGTACTCGGCGAGCGGGGTGTTGTCATGAGTGCGCATGTTGACCCGCCGTGGGGCGCAGAGCGTCGCAAAGAGCAATGGATCGATGCGCCGCGCCGCCGAGCTGCCGACATCGTGGCGCCGGCGCGCATGCGCGAGCCACTGGAGGCGCCGAGCGACTGGTCGTTCGACCTGGTGGAGCGTTACCACGAGGTCATCAATGCCACGGCCAAACGCTTCGGCCTCGACACCTACCCCAACCAGCTGGAGATCATCACCGCCGAGCAGATGATGGACGCCTATGCGTCGGTTGGCATGCCGGTGAACTACCGCCACTGGAGCTACGGCAAGGAGTTCATCTCCACCGAGAAGAACTACAAGCGTGGCCACATGGGTTTGGCCTATGAGATCGTCATCAACTCCAACCCGTGCATCAGCTACCTGATGGAAGAGAACACGATGGCCATGCAGGCCCTCGTGATCGCCCATGCGGCCTACGGGCACAACAGCTTCTTCAAGGGCAACTACCTGTTTCGCATGTGGACCGATGCGGCGTCGATCATCGACTACCTCGTCTATGCCAAGAACTACGTGACCGACTGCGAAGAGCGCCACGGCCTCGACGCGGTCGAAGAGCTGCTCGACAGCTGCCATTCGCTGATGAACCACGGCGTGGACCGTTACCGCCGCCCCAGCCGCAAGTCGCTCGCGCAAGAGCTGGCCGACCGCAAGGACCGCGAGGCCTATGCGCAGCAGCAGGTCAACGAGATGTGGCGCACGCTGCCCCGCCGAGCCGACAAGGCCGGTGCGGCCGCCGAGACCAAGCGCTTTCCGGATGAGCCGCAGGAAAACCTGCTGTACTTCATCGAGAAGAACGCGCCTCTGCTCGAACCCTGGCAGCGCGAGATCGTGCGCATCGTCCGCAAGGTCGCGCAGTACTTCTACCCGCAGCGCCAGACGCAGGTGATGAACGAAGGCTGGGCGACCTTCTGGCACCACAAGCTGCTGAACACGATGTACGACGACGGCTTCCTGACCGACGGCGTGATGATCGAATGGCTGAAGAGCCACACCAACGTGATCTACCAGCCCCCGGTCGGCCACAAGGCCTACAGCGGCATCAACCCGTATGCGCTGGGCTTCGCGATGTACACCGACATGAAGCGCATCTGCGAGAACCCCACCGACGAGGACCGCGCCTGGTTCCCGGAGATGGCTGACAAGCCCTGGCTGCCGGTGCTGGACCATGCGATGCGCAACTTCAAGGACGAAAGCTTCATCGGCCAGTACCTCAGCCCCAAGCTGATCCGCGACCTGCGCCTGTTCGCGATCCGCGACGACGAACACGACAGCGAGCTGGAAGTCGCCGCGATCCACGACGACGCCGGTTACCGCCGCGTGCGCGAAAGCCTGAGCCGGCAGTACGACCTGGGCAGCCGCGAACCGAACATCCAGGTCTGGAACGTCAACCTCAGAGGCGACCGCAGCCTGACGCTGCGCCACTTCCAGCACAACGACCGCCCACTGCACGACACCGCCACCGAAGTGCTCAAGCACGTGGCACGGTTGTGGGGTTTCGGCGTGCAGCTGGAAAGCACCAACAGCAGCGGCGACGTGACGAAGCGCTGGAGCGTGCCGGCACCCGCACCGGCCTGAGCAGGCCGCTGCCCACGCGCCAAGAAAAAGGGGCCCGCGGGCCCCTGATGAAAACTACCGCGGACGGCGAAGATCAGCGCTTGCGGCGCGATGCCGCAACACCCAGCAGTCCCAGGGCCACCAGGCCCAGCGTCAGTGGCTCGGGCACGTCATTGCCGCGGGCCAATTCGAAGTTGAAGGTGGTGGCCGGCGTCGTGCCGAACCCGAAGCTCACGTTGTCGACGAAACCGTTGAAGGCGCCGTTCCAGCCCGAGCCGATGCCGAACTCGATGCCCAGGATGGCTGTGGCACCGCTGAGCACCAGCGCACCGCCGAACGTCGCGCCGTTGGCCCATTCGTCCAGATCGGTATCGTACTGTTCGATGGTCGTGCCGGGGCTGAATCGACGCTGCCAGATGTCCCCGCTCAGCGCGTTGCTGCTGACCCAGGTGTCGACGGCGACAGTCGACTGCGTCTGGTAGGTCTGTTCCCAGACAAGGTAGCCCCGGTCGTTGGTGGTGGCAGCATTGCCATCGGCGTCGAAAGACAGGCGCAAGGCGGGCTGTTGTGTTGCCGGGTTGGCACTGCTGCTGCTGCGGTACCAGTCGTAGCTCAGCGCCGATAGGCTGCCCAGCGTCCGGTCGGCGACGAAGCCCCAGCTGTACGCATAGTCGGCCTTGCCAGAACCGTCGGTCAAGGACATCTGCATCGAGCCATTGCCGCTGCGCGCCTGGGTGCCCGTGATGGCCGCCGTGGTGCTGGACGCGAAGCCGGTACTCGTGTCCCGATAGTTGGTCAGGTACCACTGGTTCAGCGTCGGAACGCCGGAGATGTCGGCAGAGGTGACGACTACGGTTGCAGCCTGGCTCGTGGCCGCCACGGCCGACAGGGCGAGTACCAGGGGATCTTCTTCAGCATGCGCTCAACTCCAGAGTTAGTGGTTAACACTCATCAGGTGAGTGTCGCACTAACATATTGCAAAATTCGAGCCAGGCTCATTTGTCATTGATTTGGCTCAGTTTTTTCTGATTCCCCGTTGTCGCTGTCAAGTTTCCCGACGCCATCGTGGGCGGCCGTTCGGTCGCTACATCGCCACCACTTTTCCTGGATTGAGGATGTTCTTCGGGTCCAGCGCACGCTTGATCTCGCGCATCAGCGCGACCGCGCCGGCACCGGCACTGGCACTGGCACTGGCACTGGCACTGGCTTCGTCGACCAGGTAGCCCATCTTGTGCAGGCCGATGCCGTGTTCGCCGCTGCACGTGCCGACCAGCCGGATGGCGCGCTGCACCATCTGTTCGCTCAGCCGTTCCGCGCTGTCCAGTTCGGCGGGGTCGTCCGGGTCGAGCAGATAACTGAGATGGAAGTTGCCGTCGCCGACATGGCCGACGATCCAGTACGGCAGGCCGGCGGCTTCGGCTTCGGCCACCGACGCGTTGATGCTCTCGGCCAGCGCCGAGATCGGCACGCAGGTGTCGGTACTGAGGCAGCGGCAACCCGGGCGCGTCTGGACAGCGGCAAAGTAGGCTTGATGGCGCGCGGTCCACAGCCTCGTTCGTGCCTCGGGCGTGGTCGCCCAGTCGAACGCATCGCCGCCGAATTCCTGCGCGATACCTTGCACGGTTTCGGCCTGTTCCTGCACGCCGGCCGGACTGCCGTGGAATTCCATCAGCAGCATCGGTGTTTCGCGCAGGCTCAGCTTCGAATGGCGGTTGACGGCGCGGATGGCGTGGGCGTCGAGCAGTTCGCAGCGTGCGATCGGCACGCCCATCTGGATGATCTGGATCGTCGTGCGAACCGCCGCCGCCGGCGGCAACACCCAGACGCTGATGCTCTACGTCGACGATGTCGATGCGCATTGCGCACGGGCCCGCGCAGCCGGCGCGGCCGGCGACCGCATCGTCGCCGAACCCGAGCTGCACGACTACGGCGCCGAGCACTGGGCCGACCGAAGCTATGGCGCCCTCGACCCCGAAGGCCATCTGTGGTGGGTCAGCCAGCGCGTACGCGGCTGATGTTCCAATCCGGGTTTTGAAGCCCGCAGCAGAACCCCACGATGAGTAACCGCCTGACCCAGATCGCCACCCGCACCGGAGACGACGGCAGCACCGGCCTGGGTGACGGCACCCGGGTCCCCAAGGACCATCTGCGCGTGCAGGCCATGGGCGATGTCGATGAACTGAACAGCGGCCTGGGCGTGCTGCTGGCCGAGCCGCTGCCGGCCGACGTGCGCGAGCTGCTGGTCGTCGTGCAGCACGAGCTGTTCAACCTGGGCGGCGAGCTGTCCATCCCGGGCTTCACGCTGCTCAAGCAGGCCGCCGTGCTGCGCCTGGACGAAGCGCTGGCGCTTTACAACGAACAGCTGCCCCGGCTGAAGGAATTCATCCTGCCGGCCGGCACGCGCAGCGCGGCACTGGCGCATGTCAGCCGCACCGTGGCCCGCCGCGCCGAACGCGCCGTGGTGGCGCTGACGGCGGCCGAACCCGTCAACGATGCGCCGCGCCAGTACCTGAACCGCCTGTCGGACCTGCTCTTCGTGCTGGCCCGGGTGCTGAACCGGGCCAACCTGGACGGCCTGGGCGGCGACGACGTCTACTGGCGCAGCGAACGGCTGGCCCGCGACGCCGACTGACCGCCCTGCCGCGCCGGTCAGGCCGCCTGGAAGGCGTAGCCGTTGCCGGCCGCCACCATCAGGCCGACCGCCGGGAACGGGAAGTGGAAGCCGCCGACCATGCCCTTGGCGGCAACGATGCGCTCGAAGACCGCGCGGCGCGTCTGGCGCGCCATCACCGGGTCCATGTCGAACGCCACCGCCCAGTCGGGGTTGCGCGCGAACAGCGACGGGATGTTGGTCAGGTCGGCCAGGAACGTGAAGGTCTGGCCGGCGGACGTCACCTCGAACATCGACATGCCCGGCGTGTGGCCGTAGGC
>JBBRFR010000014.1:0-21894 GCA_038241485.1 Burkholderiales bacterium | reverse complement strand
GACGGCTGCGCTGCAGGCTGCGACCGGGGTTGACCTGGCGGCTGCGCCTCGCGGCATCGACGGTTGTTCGATCCCCACCTACGCCATGCCATTGCGCCCGCTGGCACTCGCGTTCGCCCGGGTCGCCACCGGCACCGGGTTGTCGACCGCGAATGCACGTGCGGCCCAGCGCCTGCGCCAAGCGGTGGCACGCGAGCCCTTCATGGTCGGCGGCACGGGCCGCTTTGACACGCGGGTGATGCAACTGCTCGGCGAGCGTGCCTTTGTGAAGGTGGGGGCCGAAGGCGTCTACTGCGCCGCCCTGCCCGGCCGCGGGCTCGGTGTGGCCCTCAAGATGGACGATGGCAACAACGCACGGGCCGCCGAGGTCGTGATGGCGGCATTGATCGAAGCGCTGGTGCCTCTGAGCGACAACGAGGCCGTGTTCATGCGCGGCCTGAGTGAGCCCACCCTGCGCAACTGGAACGGCACCGAAGTCGGCGGCCTGCGGCCCAGCGGCACGCTGCGCGCGTTGGCTGTCTAGCCGACCACCCGCAGCACCTCGCGCATGGTCACGAACTCTTCCGCACCGCTGGGGTGAATGCCCAGCGTGCGGTCGAACACCGCCTTGGTGAGCCCGCCCTGCAAGGCCACGGCAAAACCTTGGATCACCTCGCCCGCGTCGGCGCCGACCATGTGCATGCCAACCACGCGGTCTGATGCATCGTCGACCAGCAGCTTCATCAGCGTGCGCTCGGTGCTCTCGCTCAGCGTGTGCTGCAAGGCCTTGAACTCGGCGCGGTAGACACGCACCCGGCCGTATTTTTCATGCGCCGCCTCTTCGCTCAGGCCCACGGTGCCGATGTTGGGGTGGGTGAACACCGCCGTGGGCACCAGCTCGTAGTCGATGGGCTCGCGCTTGGCCGCGCCGAACAGGTGATCCACCAGGTACATGGCCTCGGCCAGCGCCACCGGGGTGAGCGCCTTGCGCCCGATCAGGTCGCCCAACGCGTGAATGGAGGGCACCTGCGTTTGCAACTGCGCATTGACCGGCACCGAACCATCGGCGTTTAGCGTGATGCCCAACTCAACCAGGCCCAGGCCCTCGGTGCGGGCGCGGCGGCCGGTGGCGTGCAACACGGCGTCGGCTTCGATCAACTGGTCGTTGCTCAGCTGCACGCGCTGCACATTGCCCTGCTTCTCGACCCCCACCAGCGTGGTTTGCAGGTGCACGGTGACGCCCTTCTTGCGCATCTCGGCGATCAGAAAGTTGGCCACCTCTTTGTCGAAGCCGCGCAGTAGCTGCGGCCCGCGGTGCACCAGCGTCACCTCGGCGCCCAGCCCCTGGAAGATGGACGCAAACTCGCAGGCGATGTAGCCCGCCCCCACCACCAGCAGCCGCTTCGGGAAGGGCTCCAGGTCGAACATGTCGTCGGAGCTGAGCGCCCACTCGGCGCCCGGCCCGTGCGCTGGCACCGGCTGGCCGCCAGTGGCCAGCAGGATGTGATGGGCCGTGAGGCGTTGCTCGCCACCTTCACAGTCGACCGCCACGGTGTGTGCATCCACCACCCGCGCCCAGCCACGCAGCAGCTGCACACTCGCGCCACCCAGCAGCCCTTCATAGACGCCGTTGAGCCGCTTGATCTCGGCCGCACGGCGTTGCTTGAGCACGGCCCAGTCGAACAGCGGCTTGTCGCTGCGCCAGCCGAACCCGTGTGACTGCTCGAACATTTCGCCGTAGTGCGCGGCGTAGCTGTAGAGCTTCTTGGGGATGCAGCCCACGTTGACGCAGGTGCCGCCCAAAGCACCGGCCTCGGCCACCACCACGCGCGCGCCACGCTGCGCCGCCATGCGGCTCGCGCGCACGCCGCCGCTGCCAGCACCGATCACGAACAGGACACAGTCGAAGTTCGCCATGGCTCAAGCCTCCAGGTTCATCAAGGCCTGCAGAGTCGTCAATGTGTCGGCTTCGTGCAGCGGCTTGTCGCTTCGAACCCGCAGCATGCGGGGGAATCGCACCGCGATGCCGCTCTTGTGGCGCGAGCTCTTGTTGATGCCCTCGAAACCCAGCTCGAACACCAGGCTTGGTTTGACGCTGCGCACCGGGCCGAACTTTTCCAGCGTGGTGGCACGGATCACGCGGTCGATCTCGCGAAACTCTTCGTCGGTGAGACCCGAATACGCCTTGGCGAAAGCGACCAGCTGCAGCGCCTCGGGTTGGGCGGGCTCGCGCCGTTCGATGGCGTCGATGACCGCCTGCGCCTCGCTGGCGTCTTTGGGCTCTCGGTTCCACACCGCAAAGGTGTAGTCGGTGTAGACGCTGGCGCGGCGGCCGTGGCCGGCTTGCGCATAGATGAGCACGGCATCGACAGTCAGCGGGTCAATCTTCCACTTCCACCAGGTGCCATCTGCCTTGGTGCGGCCGCTGCCGTAGCGTGACGCGCGGTGCTTGAGCATGAAACCTTCGACACCGCGCGTGCGCGATTCTTCGCGCAGCTCGGCGAGCTCTTGCCAGCTGGTGCGCTGTTCGGTGGGTGAGACATGGAGCGTGATGCCGCTCGCCAGAGCCAGCAAGGCATCGCGGCGCTGCTGCTGCGGCTGCTCGCGCAGATCGGCGCCCTGCCATTCGAGCAGGTCATAGGCCATGAAGCTGACCGGCGCGTCAGCCAGCACCTTCTTGTTGAGCGTCTTGCGCCCAATGCGTTGTTGCAGCAGGTTGAAGGGTGCAGGCCGCCCTTCTTTCCAAACCAGAATCTCGCCGTCGATCACCGTGCCGTCAGGCCACTGGCCCGCCAATGCCACCACCTCGGGAAAGCGTTCGGTGACCAACTCTTCACCACGCGACCAGATCCAGATGTTGCCGGCGCGTCGCACCACCTGGGCGCGAATGCCGTCGTATTTCCATTCCACCAGCCAATCGCCGGGGGTGCCGAGCTTTGGCTCGAACTCGGTGTACGCAAGCTCCAGCGCATGCGCCAGGAAGAAGGGGTAAGGCTGGCCCGAATCGGACTGCGGCACGGCGTCGCGCGTCAGCAGGTTGCGGTAGAGCGCTGCGTCGGGCCGAACCGATTTGTCGGTGAAACCCATCATGCGCTGCGCCACCACCTTGGCGTCGAGCCCGGCGTGCGCGGCGAGGGCGCGTTGCACCAGCAGCTTGCTCACACCCACACGAAAGCCGCCACCGATCAGCTTGGTGAGCAAGAAGCGGCCGGTGGTGTCAAGCTCGTCCCAGTAGGCGGTGATGCGCTCGGCCTGATGCGCCGGGGTGGCTTCGCGCAAGGGCAAAAGACGCTTGTCGACCCATTCGGCCAGGCCGGTGTCGCTGAGCTGGAGTGCCGGCGGCAGCACATGGGCGATGGTTTCCGCCAGGTCGCCCACGGCTTGGTAGCACTCGTCGAACAGCCACGGTGCGATGCCGGCGCGCTGCTGGGCCAGCTCTCTGAGCACGGCGGTGGGCACCACCTGGCGAGGTTTGCCGCCGGAGAGAAAGTACACGGCCCAGGCCGCATCGGCGTCGCTCGCTTGCGCAAAGTAACGCTTGAGCGCGTCGACCTTGGCGTTGGTGGCCGTGCTGGCGTCTAGCTCGTTGAAGAGCTGTGCGAAGCGCTTCACTGCTTCACTCTTTGCTCTCTACTTCGCCGGCCGGCTTTTGCACATCAGCCCGCTCGTCGTCGTACTCGGTCTTGAAGGCGCCGGCTTGCAAACCCTGCTCTTCGAGCCAGCGCACCATGATGGCCTCGTAGCCGTGCGTGACGATCACGCGCTGTGCGCCGGTGGCGGTGATGGCACGTTGCAAACCAGGCCAGTCAGCGTGGTCGCTGAGCACAAAACCCCGGTCGACCGCGCGGCGGCGGCGTGCACCGCGCAGCTGCATCCAGCCACTGGCGAAGGCGTCGCTGTAGTCGCCGAAGCGTTTGCTCCAGGCCGAACCCTGAACCGAGGGCGGCGCCACGACGAGGGTTTGTGCGAGCGCTGCCTTGTCAAGATGGTTCAGGTTGTGCGTGTTCGGCAACGACACACCTGCCTCACGATAGGCCTGGTTCAGCGGCTCGACGGCGCCGTGCACGACGATGGGCCCGATGCCCGCATCGACCCCCGCCAGAATGCGCTGCGCCTTGCCGAAGCTGTAGCCCATCAGCAGGCTCGCGCGGCCCGCCTCGGCATTGCCGCGCCACCAGGTGTTGATGTCGTCGAACACCTCACGTTGCGGCCGCCAGCGGTAGATCGGCAGGCCGAAGGTTGACTCGGTGATGAAGCAGTGACAGCGCACCGGCTCGAAGGGCTCGCAGGTGGTGTTGGCGTCGTCCACACCCGAAACGAAGTAGTCACCCGACGCAACCCACACTTGGCCTGCATGCTCAACGCGCACCTGCGCCGAGCCGAGCACATGACCGGCGGGGTGCAGGCTCAGGCGCACGCCGTGGTGGTTGATCTGCTCGCCGTAGGCAAGCGTCTGCAGCGTGATCTGGCCCAGGCGCGAACGCAGCACCCCTTCGGACTTGGCCGCCGCCAGGTAGTGCCCGTGCCCGGTGCGTGCATGGTCGCCATGCGCGTGGGTGATGACGGCACGCGCCACCGGGCGCCACGGGTCGATGTAAAAATCACCCGGCGGGCAGTACAGGCCCTCGGGTCGCTGCACGATCAGGTCCATGGCACGAGGGGGCCGGAGCGCAGTGACTGGGGGGCCGGCATCAGTACCGGCCGGTGATACCGGCGACGCGCAGGTAGATGTGTGCGACCCAGGCCACAAAGCCGCGCCTGAGCACACCTTGCAACGAGCGCATTCGCGCTTGCGACGGGTCGATCTCCTGCGACACCGACAGCGCCTTGTCGAACTGCGCGGCCAACGCAAGGTTGAACTCCGCGTCGCGGATCACGACGTTGGCTTCGAGGTTGAGCAGCAGCGACAGCGGGTCGATGTTGGAGCTGCCCACCGTGGCCCATTCGTCGTCGATCAGGCCCACCTTGGCATGCAGGAAAGCCGGCGTGTACTCAAACACCCGCACACCGTTGGTGAGCAGCACGTCGTACAGCGCACGTGCGGCGATTGCAGCAATGCGGTAGTCGATCTTGCCCTGCAGCAGCAAGCGCACCTCGACCCCACGCCGGGCCGCGGCCACCAGCACACGCATGAAGGCGCGGCCGGGGTAGAAGTAAGGCGAGATGAGGTCGACGCGGGTGCGCGCCTTGCGAATGGCGTCGATGTAGCTGCGCTCGATGGCCCGGCGTTGGCGCAGGTTGTCGCGAATCACGAAGGCGGCGCGCACCGGTGCCAGGTCAAGCGCTTCGTCGCCCGGCTTGGCGCCCTTGGGCATGCGCAGGCGGCGCAGCATGCGCTTGGCGCGAGCCACCGGCATGGCGCTGCTGGCGAGCGCCGCCATCTCGCGCCGGAAGTTGCGCCCGATGTTGGCGCGTGTCCAGAGCGCGCGGGTGGCCTGCTCGATCGGCACGACCACCGGGCCGCGCAGCTCCACCGCAAAGTCGAGCCGCGGGGTTTCGCTCCAGCCGTGCACTTGGTCGTAGCGGTCGTCGAGCAGGTTGATGCCGCCGATGAATGCCACGTCGCCATCGACCACGCACATCTTCTGGTGCAGGCGGCGCAACTGGCCGGGTTGCAGCCAGCTCCACCAGCGGTCCAGCGGCCTGAAGACGGCCAGTTGCACACCGGCCTCGGCGAGCAGGCTGCGCAGCTCGAACAGGCTGCCACGCGAGCCAAAGCCGTCGACCACCAGGTTGACGCGCACGCCGCGCCGCGCCGCGGCGGCCAGCGCTTGTGTGAGCACCGAGACGCTGCCGGTGTTGTCGTAGATGTAAGTAGCGAGCCAGATCTCGTGGCGGGCTCGCTCGACGGCACCCACCACGGCAGGGAACAAGGCCTCGCCGCCACGCACCAGCTTGACCTGGTTGCCACCGCTGTAGACAGTGCGCGATACCACGCGCATCAGCGAGCCGGGCGCTTCGTCGCCTTGAGTGGCCATCAGGCGAGCTCGAGGTCGGCCACCAGCGGCAGGTGATCTGACATGCGTGCCCAGGCGGTGCCACGCGGCACGAAGGTTGAGGTGCAGCGAAAGCCGCGGGTGTAGATGCGGTCGAGTGAAAACAGCGGCACCCGCGACGGGAAGGTGCGCTGCGACATGCTGCTCGCGTGCTCCGCACGCACAAGGCCCATCTCGCGCATGGGGGCGTCAAGCTTCTCGCCCCAGTCATTGAAGTCGCCGGCCAACACCACCGGCTCGTGGCGCGGCACCTTATTGGCCAGGAAAGCGGCAATGCGCTCCACTTGGCGCACGCGGCTCGAATGCATCAGCCCCAGGTGGGCCACGATGGCGTGCACCTGGATGCCGTTCCAGTACACCAGCACGTGCAGCAGGCCTCGCTGCTCGAAGCGGTGGTCAGAGACGTCGTGGTGGCCGATGTCTTCGCCCAGCGGCCAGCGCGAGAGCAGCGCGTTGCCGTGCTCGCCGTCCTTGGTGGTGGCGTTGGTGCGGTAGGCCACGTCATAACCTTCGGGGGCGAGGTGGTTGCCCTGCGGCACACGTGGCCAGCCAAAGTGGGTGTCGGGGAAGCGCGCCGCCTCACCATGGTTGAAGCTGCGCACCTCTTGCAGAAAGATCAAGTCAGCGTCGAGCGCTTCAACACCGAGCCCGATGTTGTGGATCTCCAGCCGCCTGCGCGGGCCCACGCCGCGCACGCCTTTGTGGATGTTGTAGGTGCCCACCCGCAAGACATGGGTGGGGTGCAGGGTCGATGAAGAAGCGCCTTGCGTCATGCAAACCTCGAGAGCTGAAGAATGGCTTCGGCGTTGGATGGCGAGAAGCAGCAGTCAGCCGCCTCGCGCCAGGCAAGCCACCGGTAGCGAAGGTGTTCACGCGGCGCCAGCGTCACGGGTGTTCCATGGGGCACACGCAGGCCGAACACGTGTTCGGTGTTGTGCATCACACCCGGTGCGTAACGGTGGCGCCACACCGGATAAATCTCGTAGGCGTTGCGCAGATTCCAGTCGTGCAGGTTGGTCAGCGGCACCTCGGCCGAGCCGACCACGATGCCGGTTTCTTCGGCCACCTCGCGCACCGCCGTCTCGGTGAGCGGCTCGTCGATGCGGTCCTTGGAGCCGGTGACGCTCTGCCAGAAGCCCGGGTGGTCGGCGCGCTCGAGGAGCAGCACCTCCATCGCATCGGTGTAAATGACGATGAGCACCGATTCAGGGATCTTGTGAGCCATGTGTTGCGTCATGGGTGGGACTTTAGCCACCTTTTCATTGGCCCCACGCGCAACGCCGGCCGGCTCACACCGCGTCAAGCTCCTGCGAGATGGCGCTCACCAGGGTGCGATACAGCGTGTGGCGGCCCACGCGTGCCGGGTTGTCGGAGCCCGGCACAGAAAACGCAAACGCGCTGTCGTCGTCGACCAGCTCGACCACACGCAGGCGTGGTTGGCGGGTGCGCAAGGCGTCAATCAGTGCGGCGCACGGTGCGGCGTCGGTGGCAAAGCCGCTGAGCAACACGTCGGGCGGCTGCGGGTGCAGGCTGCTGCTGAAGCCGGCCCAGGCCTGCTCCACGCTGGCGGTGGCGTCCACGTGCATGCCGACCTCGCGCAGCAGGCGCTGGGCCTGCACACGGCTGCTTTCTTGCGGGTCGACCAGCAGCACACGGCGGCCCACGGCCACCGGGGTGGTGGGCAAGAGCGCCGCGCTGCGCACGGCCACCTCTTCGGGCAGACCAAACGTCAGGCTCAGCAGCAACTGCTTGCCGACGATCTGGCGCCGCGGCAACCAGCCACTGGCGCGCGCCAGGGCCGAGAAAAGCTGCGATGACAGGTCGTCCACATCGACACCCCAATCGGCCGAATCGCGCTCGATGGCAAAGCCGAGCTGTGGGCACGGCGGCTCACCCTCGACGCCACAGCGCAGCGTCACCCGGTCGCCGAGCGGCAGCGCGTACTCCATGCCGAGCTGCAGCAGCTGGCCCAGCACGGCAGGGTTGACCTCGGCCTCGCACGCACCCTCGGGCCCGTCGAGCGAGACACCCGACAACGCGGCTTTGTCAGACACCATCTCACGCGCCTGGCGCAAGGCCGCCGCCACATCCACCAGCTCGGTGGCCCAGCTGCCTTCGCCCGCCAGCACGTGCGCCACCTCTTGCACCTGCACACCCAGGCGTTCGAGCCGCGCCACCTCGGCCAGCGCGGCCTGCAGCACGGCGGGCTCCAGGTCGCCGCCTGCAGCCGGCGTCAAACGCATCTGCAAACGCGACAAGGCAACGGCGAAGGCCTCGCCCACCTTGTGCAACAGGTCGGGCCGCAGGCGCGCTACCGCCAGGTGGGGGCTGGTGTGCGCCAGGTTGGCTGCATTCGGATGGCGGGCGTCGAAGCTCATGAGGGTCTCCAGAGAGTGGTGTGGATCAGGCGTTGGTGGCGGCCAACACTTCGGGCAAGTCAGTCAGGCCGGCCAGCACTTTGTTGATGCCGTCTTGGCGCAGGGTCGTCATGCCGCCGGCGAGGGCGTCGCCCTGCAGCACGGAGACACTCTCGCGGTGGCGGATGTGGGCGCGCACGGCGTCGTCGGTCAGCATCAGCTCGTGGATGCCGAGACGGCCGTGGTAGCCGTGGCCGTCGCATTGGTCACAGCCACGGCTGCGGTAGAGCACGAGGCGGCCGTCGGGGCCGGCATGCTGCTCGCGCCAATGCGCCACCAGCGCGGCGCGCTGCCGCTGGTCGGCCGCGGCGCCAGCGCCGAGGTAATGGCAAGCCAGGTTGTCGAGTTCTTTGTCAGTGCCGAGCCGCGGCTCGCGGCAATGAGTACACAGACGGCGCACCAGGCGCTGCGCGAGGATGGCCAGCAGCGAGTCGGAAAAGTTAAACGGGTCGAGGCCGATCTCGAGCAGGCGCGTGATGCTCTCGGGCGCCGAGTTGGTGTGCAGGGTCGAGAGCACCAGATGCCCCGTGAGCGAGGCTTCGATCGCAATGCGCGCGGTCTCTTCGTCGCGCATCTCACCGATCATGATGATGTCGGGGTCGGCACGCAAGAACGTGCGCATGGCGTTGGCAAAGGTCCAACCGATGCGCGGGTTCATCTGCACCTGGCGCAGGCCGTCTTGTGTGATCTCGATCGGGGCTTCGGCCGTCCAGATCTTGCGGCCATCGGTGTTCAGGTCGCGCAGCACCGAATGCAGTGTCGTGGTCTTGCCGCAGCCCGTGGGGCCGCAAATCAGAATCAGGCCGTAGGGCTTGAGCGCGACCTCGCGCAGCGCCTGGAGGTTGGCCTTGCTCAGGCCAATGTCGTCGAGCGGCATCGGGCGCAGGCCGCTCAAGAGGCGCAGCACCACGTCTTCGAGGCCACGCGAGGTGGGCACGGTCACCATGCGCAGCTCGACGTGCGGCCCGCCGAAGCGGGCGAAATCGATCTTGCCGTCTTGCGGCTTGCGGTGCTCGGCGATGTCGAGGTCGGCCATGATCTTCAGCCGCGCCACCACGGCGAAGCGCAGCTTGGCAGGCAGCTCGATCAGCGGCGACAGCTCGCCGTCGATGCGCAAGCGAACACGCACCTGACGTGGCGCGTCGGCCGTTTCGATGTGAATGTCTGAGGCGCGGCGCGTGATGGCCTCATGGATGATCGAGTTGACCATGCGCACCAGCGTGTTGTCAGACTCCGACACCACATCGGCATCGTGCACATCAGCCGCTTCGGCGGCGGCCCGCAGCTCGGTGGCCAGCAACTCCACGCTCGACGCCCGGGGCTCGCCGCGCGCCTCGCCCGGCTGCGCCGCCGCATAGGCGCGGTGAATGGCCGGCATCAGCGTGCCGGGCACGGCCATCACCACCACCACACGGCGCTGGGTGAGAAAACGCAACTCGTCGAGCAGAACCTGATCCCAGGGGTCGCCGAGCAGCACCACAAGCGCATCGTCGCGCAGCATCAGCGGCAACACGCCTTCACGCTCGGCCACGCCGCGTGCGATGAGCTTGAGCGCCTCGGGCTGGGGCAGGAAGGCCTGCGGGTCGATGACACGCACGCCCAGCCATTGCGCCAACGCCATGCGCAGCTGCACCTCAGACAGCACCCCCTGCTCCACCAAAATGCGACCAAGCAAACGGTGCACGCCGGGCTGGCTTTGCAGCTCCAGCGCGCGGTGCAAGGTGTCGACGTCGACCAGGCCGCTCAGGCGCAGGGCCTCGCCCAGGCGGGGTGCACGCTCGACATCGGGGCGGGCCGACTGCAGCAGCGCCCAGAGGGCTTCCGGTGAGCTGGGCCGCTCAAGGCCGTCGGTACGGGCCAGTGGTCGATTGGGGCGCGCGAGCCGCGGGTGCAGGGCGTCGGGTTCGGTATCGCGTTCGGCGAGCTGGGTGAATGCCATGGAAGGGCTGAATAATGGTTCAACCCAGCTTAACAACCACCTCCCATCGGAGGTTTAACTGGGATCAACCCGCCCCCCACCACCCCGCGGCCCGGTGCGAATTTGTTCACGCCACCGGTCGCCTCACGACGGCCGGTGGGTGGTTGCTCAGCTCACCACCTGCGGGTTGCGCAGGCGAATGTGCAACTCGCGCAGCTGCTTTTCGTCCACCGGGCTTGGCGCGTGTGTCAGCAAATCTTGCGCACGTTGCGTCTTGGGGAAGGCGATCACATCGCGGATCGACTCGGCCTTGGTCATCAGCGTGACCAGGCGATCGAGACCGAAGGCCAAGCCGCCGTGCGGCGGTGCGCCGTACTGCAGCGCGTCGAGCAGAAAGCCGAACTTGAGCTGTGCTTCTTCGGGCCCGATCTTGAGCGCGCTGAAGACCTTGCTCTGCACCTCGGCGCGGTGGATACGCACCGAGCCGCCGCCCAGCTCCCAGCCGTTGAGCACCATGTCGTACGCCTTGGAAATGCACTTGCCCGGGTCGGTGTCCATGTAGTCTTCGTGGCCGTCTTTGGGGGCGGTGAAGGGGTGGTGCACCGCGTTCCAGCGCTGGCCTTCGTCGTCGTACTCGAACATCGGGAAGTCGACCACCCACAGCGGCGCCCACTTGTCTTCGAACAAGCCGTTCTTCTTGCCAAAGTCGCTGTGGCCGACCTTGATTCGCAGGCCACCGATGGCGTCGTTGACGACCTTGGCGCGGTCGGCGCCGAAGAAGATCAGGTCGCCATTGCGCGAGCCGGTGCGGGCAATGATCTCGGCGATGGCCGCGTCGTGCAGGTTCTTGACGATGGGCGACTGCAGGCCTTCGCGGCCTTTGCCGGCGTCGTTGACCTTGATCCAGGCCAGGCCCTTGGCGCCGTAAATTTTCACGAACTCGGTGTAGGCGTCGATCTCGCCGCGACTCATCTCGCCGCCACCGGGCACACGCAGAGCGACCACGCGGCCGTCTGTTGCGTTGGCCGGGCCGGAGAAGACTTTGAAGTCCACATCTTTCATCACGTCGGTCAGCTCGGTGAACTCGAGCTTGACGCGCAGGTCGGGCTTGTCGGAGCCGAAGCGGTGCATGGCTTCTTGGTAAGTCATCACCGGGTAGCCGGGCAGGTCGACACCGATGGTGCTGCGGAAAACCGTGCGGATCATGCCCTCGAACATGCCGCGGATCTCTTCTTCGGTGAGGAAGCTGGTCTCGATGTCGATCTGCGTGAACTCGGGCTGGCGGTCGGCGCGCAGGTCTTCATCGCGGAAGCACTTGGTGATTTGGTAGTAACGGTCGAAGCCGGCCACCATCAAGAGCTGCTTGAAGAGCTGGGGCGACTGCGGCAGCGCGAAGAACATGCCTTCGTTGACGCGGCTGGGCACCAGGTAATCGCGCGCACCTTCGGGCGTGCTCTTGGTGAGCATGGGCGTCTCGATGTCAATGAACCCGTTGGCATCAAGGAACTTGCGCACCTCCATCGCCACGCGGTAGCGCAGGATCATGTTCTTCTGCATCGCAGGGCGGCGCAGGTCGAGCACACGGTGCGTGAGGCGCGTGGTCTCAGACAGGTTTTCGTCGTCGATCTGGAACGGCGGCGTAACGCTCGGGTTCAGCACCTCAAGCTCATGGCACAACACCTCGATCTTGCCGCTGGTGAGGTTGCTGTTCTCGGTGCCGGTGGGGCGCGGGCGCACCTTGCCGATGATCTTCAGGCAGAACTCGTTGCGCACGTCTTCGGCCACTTTGAAGGTGTCGGCGCGGTCGGGGTCGCAGACGATCTGCACCAGGCCTTCGCGGTCACGCAGGTCGATGAAGATCACGCCGCCGTGGTCGCGGCGGCGGTGGGCCCAGCCCATCAGTGTCACGGTCTGGCCGAGCAGCTTTTCGCTGACAAGGCCGCAATAGGTTGTTCTGCTCATGTGTTCACTCCGGAAGCGGGGGAGATTGTGCGGCGGCGCCCGCAGGCGCACCAGCACGGTGTAGGGGGAGGGCTGAAAGGCTGTGTTTCAAGCCGTCAGGGCTGGGCGGTTGCCGAACCGCCTAGCCCGGCTGATTTCGGGGCGCGGCGCGCGCCTCGTGAACGGGCGGCGCCACCACGCCCATGGAGATGACGTACTTCAAGGCTTCGTCAACACTCATCTGCAAGGCGATCACGTCTGCGCGCGGCACCATCAGAAAAAAGCCCGAGGTCGGGTTGGGCGTGGTGGGCACGTAGAGGCTCACATAGTCGCCCGACAGGTGGATGGCCGCTTCGCCACCCGGTTTGCCGGTGACGAATGCGATGGTCCACGAACCCTGGCGCGGGTACTGCACCAGCACGGCTTCGCGAAACGCGTTGCCGCTGCTGGAGAACAAGGTGTCCGACACCTGTTTGACCGAGCTGTAGATCGACTTGACGATGGGAATGTGTTTGAGCAGCACATGCCCCTGGCGCAGCGCCCACTGGCCGACGATGTTGGCCGCGAACACCCCGGTGATCAGCAGGCCGGCCACCATCACGACGACGCCCAGCCCGGGGATCTTGCGCAGCCCTTCAAGCGACTCGCGCGAGCCTTCGGGCAGCACCGCCTGCGAGGCCGACAAGATGCTGCCGAACACGTCATCCATCAGGCCCAGCACCGAGTGCAGCACCCAGATCGTGATGGCCAGCGGCAGCCAGACCAGCAAGCCGGCGATCAGGTATTTCTTCACAAAGTTCCTTGGGTTGGAGGCACGGGGCTCATTGGCCGCCGGAAGACGACGAGCCGCCCGAGCTTGGCGCAGGGGCGGGGGCGCTGGCCGCGGGCGTTGCTGCTGACGACGCAGCCGGGGCGGCAGCGGGCGCCGCATTGGCCGCAGACGATGCGTCGGGCTTGGCCGCTGTGCCTGGCTTGTCGGCATCCCCCGAGGCCTGGGCGCCGCCACGGAAGTCGGTCACGTACCAGCCGGAACCCTTGAGCTGAAAGCCCGCTGCAGTCACCTGTTTTTTGAAGGCCTGCGCGCCGCAGGCCGGGCAGTCGGTCAACACCGGGTCCGAAATTTTCTGCAGCACGTCTTTGGCGTGGCCGCAGGCCTCACACCGATAGGCGTAGATGGGCATGGCTAAGCCTTTGATTCAAAACGGAAAACCTCGAATTATACGTGGCACGGGCGTTTCGTCGGACGGCCGCGCAGCCTCTGGAATAATTGTTGCTCACTACGCCACCGTATCCACAAGGAGCAACACGTGATCCGCATCACCGCCCAACGCCTCGTGTCCATTGCGAGCACCCTCTTGCTCGGGCTGTCTGTTGCCGGCACAGCCCGTGGCGCCGACGCCGCAGCGCCGGAGGCCAAAGTCCTGAACATCTACAACTGGTCGGACTACATCGCCGAAGACACGATCAAGAACTTCGAAAAAGAAACCGGCATCAAGGTCAATTACGACAACTACGACAGCAACGAAATCCTGCACACCAAGCTGGTGGCAGGAAAGACGGGCTACGACATCGTGGTGCCCGGCGCACACTTTGCCAAGCAGCAGATCGAAGCCAACCTGTTGCGCAAACTCGACCGCTCGCTGCTCACCAACTGGGGCAACCTCGACCCAGCGATCCTGGAGCAGATGGCGAAGGTTGACCCTGGCAACCAGTACCTGGTCGACTGGCTGTGGGGTTACGTCACCGTGGGCATCAATGTCAACAAGGTGAAAGCGGCCCTGGGCGACCTGCCCATGCCGCAAAACCCCTGGTCGCTGGTGTTCGACCCGAAGTACGCAGCCAAGCTGAAGAGCTGTGGCGTCAACTTCCTCGACTCGGCCTCCGAGGTCTTGCCGGTGGCGATGCTGCACGTGGGAAAGCCCGCCTTCAGTCGCACCGCGGCTGACTACCAGGCCGCTGGCGAGATGCTGAAGAAGGTGCGCCCTTATGTGACCCGCTTCTCGTCGTCGGGCTACATCGATGAACTGGCCGGCGGGGCACTTTGCGCCGTCATGGGTTACTCAGGCGACATCAACATCGCCCGCTCGCGCGCCCAGCAGGCCAAGAACGGCCATGTGATCGAAGCGCTGGTGCCGCCCAGCGGCTCTACCCTGTTCTTCGACACGATGGCGATCCCCGCCGATGCCAAGCACCCCAAGAACGCGCACCTGTTCATCAACTACATCATGCGTGCGGAGGTGCATGCCTCGCTGACCAACAAGGTGTTCTACGCCAACCCGAACAAGGCCTCGCTGAAGTTCGTGGCCAAGGACGTGGCAGAGAACAAATCGATCTTCCTCAGCGCCAAAGACCTGGCCGGCATGACCGCACCCGACAGCCTGCCGCAAGACATTCGCCGCGTGCAGACCCGCACCTTCACCACCTTCAAGGCCAACCGCTAGTAGCCAGGCCGCAGCAGGATCATCGTCGTCGCCAGCCCGAGCACGAAGCCCACGCCCACCCACAGCACCGAGCGCAGCAAGCGATTGGTGCGGCGCTGCTCGGCGAGCAGCGCCTGCAACAACTGGGGCTCGAGCCCGTTGCGACTCGGCTGCAGCGCCTGGTGCACGAGGCGCGGCAGTTCGGGCAACAGCTGGGCATAGTGCGGCGCCTCTTTTTTCAGCCGCTCGACCAGGCCGCGCCAACCCACCTGCTCATTCATCCAGCGTTCGAGAAAGGGCTTGGCGGTGTTCCACAGGTCGAGCTCGGGGTCAAGCTGGCGGCCCAGGCCTTCCACGTTGAGCAGGGTCTTTTGCAGCAACACAAGCTGGGGCTGGATCTCGACGTTGAAACGGCGCGAGGTCTGGAACAGCCGCAACAGCACCTGGCCGAGCGAGATGTCTTTGAGCGGGCGGTCGAAGTGCGGCTCGCAGACGGCGCGGATAGCGCCCTCCAGCTCGTCAATGCGCGTGTTCGGCGGCACCCAGCCCGACTCGACGTGCAGCTCGGCCACCCGCTTGTAGTCACGCCGGAAGAAGGCGATGAAGTTTTGCGCCAGATACTCTTTGTCGAACGCAGTGAGCGTGCCCACGATGCCGAAGTCGAGCGCGATGTAGCGCCCGAAGGTGCCCGGCGCGATGCTCACCTGGATGTTGCCCGGGTGCATGTCGGCATGAAAGAAGCCGTCGCGAAACACCTGGGTGAAGAAGATGGTCACGCCGTCGCGCGCGAGCTTGGGGATGTCGACGCCCGCGTCGCGCAGGCGCTGCGTCTGGCTGATGGGCACACCCTTCATGCGCTGCATCACGATCACGCTCTGGGTGCACAGGTCCCACACCATCTCCGGCACCATGATGAGGTTCAAGCCACTCATGTTGCGCCGCAGCTGAGCGGCGTTGGCCGCTTCGCGCACCAGGTCAAGCTCGTCGTGCAGGTAGTTGTCGAACTCGGCCACCACCTCGCGCGGCTTGAGGCGTTTGCCATCGGCCGACAGACGCTCAACCCAGCGCGCCAGCGTGCGCAAGAGCGAGAGATCGTCGTCAATCACTGCCAGCATGCCGGGGCGCAGCACCTTGACCGCCACTTCGCGGCCGTCTTTCAGCACCGCGAAGTGCACTTGCGCGATGGAAGCGCTGGCCACGGGCTCGGCGTCGAAGCTCGCGAACACCGCCTCGATCGATCGCCCATAGGCCTTTTCAACCAGGGCGCGTGCCACAGCGGCAGGAAACGGCGGCACGTTGTCTTGCAGGCGGGCCAGCTCGTCGGCCACCTCGATCGGCAACAGATCGCGTCGGGTCGACAGCACCTGGCCAAACTTGACGAAGATCGGGCCCAGCCGCTCCAGCGCCTCACGCAGGCGGCGCCCGGGCGGCGCGTCCAGGGTGCGCCCGAGCGTCATCAGCCGCACCAACACGCGCACCCAGCGCTGCCGGAAGCCCGAAAGCGCCAGCTCGTCCAGGCCGAAGCGCAGAACGGTGAAAACGATGACGAGCAGCCGGGCGAGATGCCTCATTGCGAGCCGCGTGCCATCAGCCCTTGCAAGGCGCGCACTGCTTCGCGCAGGCCAGCGCCGATGGCCGAGGCCGCACGGCCGAGCTCGTGTGCCGGTGCTTGCCCGATGATTCGGGCGACGTCGTCTTCGATGTCCCAGCGCAGGTTGTCGATCAGCCAGCTGACATCGGTGGCCAGTGCCGAATCCCCTTCGATGCCCACCTTCGGGCGCTCACCCGACAGCCATTGCCCCACCAAACGCAAGGGATTCGACGCATCGATCGTCACCCGCAAGTCCGGTTGAGCAGGGGCGTGCTCGCCACCCCATTCAAGCAGCCCTGCTGGCGTGATGGTGAATGCCACCACGGGCGGTGCGGGCAGCAGGCCCGGCCAACCCGTCCATTGGAGCTGAATGCTGCGGCCACTGTGCGGGCGCAGGCGCTCGGTGGCGACAGGCTCGGCCGCGATCACGTGGTTGAGCAACAAGGTGATGCGCTCCATGGCGGCGGAGCCCAGCGCGGCGGTGATACCGGGATTGAATGCGTTTGCCATCGCGGAATTGTAGGCGGCGCGCCCGGCGCTGCCTTGGGTCGGGCCACGACAAACCCAGACGCGCTTTGGTGCACGCGTGCCCTCGGAAAATGTGACGCTTGCCCTCATTCGAGGCCCCTAGAACACAAGATCCCCCCCACACATGCGGGTCTGAGACTGTCATCTTCTTGAGTGAGAATCCACGCGTTGCTTGAACCCCTTTGCACGCCGCGAGTCGCCTTCAAATCCGCTTCGCGCAGCGCCCGCCCATTGGGTTTCTGACACACCCGACGCAAAGGCATTGCCAGCAATCTCTCACTCATGGAGGGCGGCGCCACGTGGATCACCCCTTAGCGATGTTCGAAGACCGTCCCTACAAGAGAACGTTCTACAGCGCCCCGCAATCGGTGACGTCGCTGATGGCTGCGTTCATGGAGCCGGCGATCACCGTCACCACCTTCCTCGGTGCCAACCTCTACCTCGACGCCATGGTGGGGCGGCCCGAGCTCGTGTTGTGTTTGCTCGTCTTTGCACTCACCTTCCCCGGGCGCAACCGCTTCCGCCAGAACATGGTCGCGGCCGGCGTGGACATCATTTCGTCATGGGTGGTGCTCATCGGCGTGCTGCTGCTGTGCGGTTATGTCACCCGCAGCATCGACTACTTCGAACAAAACGCTGTCGTCACCTGGATCTTCCTGACCCCAGTGGCCCAGTGGGGCGCGGTGTGGATTGGCCGTCGTTTGGTGCGCCGGCAAGCTGCGCTGCCCGAGGCGCGGCGCCGCGCCATCATCGTGGGCGCCGGCCCGCTGGGCGTGAAGGTGGCGCGCGCGCTGACCGCGAGCGAAGACCAGGGCATCGACTTTGTCGGCTACTTCGATGACCGCGCCGATGCGAGGGTTGATGGCTTGGCCATGGAGCAGGTGCTGGGTGGGCTGAAAGACGTGGCCGACTGCATCCGCCGCCAATCGATCCGCGAGGTCTTCATCACCCTGCCGCTCGGCTCGCAGCCGCGCATCGTCGAACTGCTGGAGCAGATGCAAGACACCACCGCATCACTCTTCTTCGTACCCGACGTGTTCGGCATCAGCATCATCCAGGGCCGGCTGCAAGACATGAACGGCCTGCCCGTGGTCGGCATCTGCGAAACACCATTCACCGGCACCAACGAACTCGTCAAGCGTGTCAGCGACGTGGTTCTCGCATCGATCATCCTGATGCTGATTTCGCCCGCGCTGCTGGCCATTGCCATCGGCGTCAAGCTGAGTTCGCCCGGGCCCGTGATCTTCAGGCAACGCCGCACCGGGCTCGACGGCGAAGACATCACGGTCTACAAGTTCCGCTCGATGACCTCACAAGACAACGGCTCGGTGGTCAAGCAAGCGACCAAGGGTGATGCGCGCATCACGCCCTTCGGTGCCTTCATACGCCGCACCTCGCTCGACGAACTGCCACAGTTCTTCAACGTGCTGCAGGGCCGCATGAGCATCGTCGGCCCACGGCCGCACGCGGTCGCGCACAACGAGGAATACCGCCGCATCGTCAAGGCCTACATGGTGCGCCACAAGGTCAAGCCGGGCATCACCGGCTGGGCCCAGGTGAACGGGCAACGCGGCGAAACCGACACCGTGGCCAAGATGCAGGCACGGGTCGAATACGACCTTGAATACCTGCGCAACTGGTCGCTCGGGCTCGACCTGCAGATCATTGTGCGTACCATCCGCCTCGTCTTCTTCGACCGCAACGCCTACTGATCCGCTCCCCGTGCGCTGCGCCGGGGCCCACTGCCACAGCCTTCGAGTCATCGCATGACAAATCGCCTACGCGCCCATCGCCCCTCCGCCTTGCAATTGCTTGTATCGGCCGCTTGCCTCGCCGCGTCGACACCGAGCCTCGCGCAGGAGGAAAGCCCGTACTACATCGGGGTCAGCCAAGCGTTCACGCGGGACTCCAACGTCCACCGAACGGCCAACAACGAAACCAGCGACACCATCTCCAGCACCGGCGTTCTGGCCGGCATGAACCAGCGCATCGGGCGTCAGCGTTTGTTTGCCGATGCCGAGGCGCAGGTCAATCGCTACCGCAACGTCACCGAGCTCAACAACAAAAGCTACTCGCTGCTCGGCGGCCTGGATTGGGAAACGATCGAGACACTCTCCGGCACGTTGCGCTACAACACCCGCGACAGCCTCAACAGTTTCACCGCCCCCGGCGGGTCTACGCTGGTGAGCGACCAACGCACCCAGCAGTTCACCGCTTCCGCCCGCTACGGCCTGGCCACGCAGCTGATGTTTGACCTGGGGTACGAACACCGCACCCTGGAGGTCAAGTCACTGACCGGGCGCGACTACAAACAAGATGCCGTCAACGGCGGGCTGCGCTGGGCCGTGGGCGGCAAGCTCACACTCGGGGCCGGCGTGCGTGCCACCACGGGCAAATTGGAAACCAGACCGGTTGCCGACGACACCAAACGGCGCGACATCGACCTCACAGCCACCTGGGTGTCGAGCGGATTCAGCACCTTCAATGCACGCGTCAGCTCCACCAAGGAAACCCACTCGCTGGCCGCCAACGCCGACCTCACGGAAACAACCGGCGCCCTGAGCTGGATCTACCGACCGACCGGCAGACTGAGCTTCAACGCCGCGGTGAGCCGAGACACAGGCACCGAAACCACGTTCATCACTTCGTCCGCCTCCAGCGGAACCGAAGCGCTGCCGGTCGACAACGCCCGCCTGAGCAACACCTTCACGCTGGACACCCAGTACGAACTCACCAGCAAGATCTCTCTCAATGGCAATGTTCGGCAGCGCAAGGGCACCCTCAGCAACACGCAAACCGAAACCGTCAAGGCGTACTCGGTCGGCCTGAGCTATCTGCCGGCGCGCAGCGTGGCGCTGCGTTGCAACGTCATGCGCGAAGGACGCACCCTCTCAGGCGCCAACGCCTACGACGTCACCGTCACCGGCTGCACCGGCGAACTCACGCTGCGCTGAGACTCACCACTGCTTCGCGCCTCTCGGCACTCTGAACAACTCATCCATGGCTCACACACTCTCCACCGACATCGCCGTCCAGCCGGTCATCATGGCCGGGGGCAGCGGCACGCGGCTCTGGCCGCTCTCGCGCGCCCAATACCCCAAGCAGTTCCTTGTGCTGCACGGCAACCGCAGCCTGTTCCAGGAAGCGGCAGGCCGCTTGGCTGCACTCGCGACTGAAGGCCTCTGCCTGGCTGCACCATGCGTGGTGGGCAATGAGGAACACCGGTTCCTGATCCTGGACCAGTTGCGAGAACTGGCTCTGCCGCCCGCCACCGTGCTGCTGGAACCTATGGGGCGCAATACCGCCCCGGCCATGACGCTGGCTGCATTGCAAGCCAGCTCCCAGGGCGCGGACCCGGTGCTGGTGGTCACGCCCGCCGACCAGACCGTGACCGACGAAGCCGCCTTCACGGCGGCGGTGCGCCACGCGGTGCGAGAAGCGGCGAACGGGGCGTTCGTGATCCTCGGTGTCACACCCGATCGCGCAGAGACGGGCTTCGGCTACATCCGCGCCGCCAAGGCCCACGCAGACCACCCGCGCGATGTGGCGCAGTTTGTGGAGAAGCCCGATACCGCCACCGCCCAGCGCTACGTGGCCGACGGCAACTACTACTGGAACAGCGGCATGTTCGTGGTGCGCGCGTCGGTGTGGCTGAAGGCCTTGGAGCGCTTTCGCCCCGACATCGCCGCTGCCACCCGCTCGGCCTGGGCCACGCATGCCGTCGATGCCAGCTTCGTGCGGCCCGGCAAGACCGAGTTCGCAGCCATCCCGAGCGAGTCGGTCGACTACGCCGTGATGGAAAAGTGCCCCGGCTCCGCCGAGTTCGCCATCCGCATGGTGCCGCTGTCGGCCGGCTGGTCCGACCTTGGCGCCTGGGATGCCGTTTGGCAAGTGAGCGAGAAAGACGCTGCGGGCAATGCGTCGGTGGGTGATGCGCTGGTGCGCGACAGCCGAGACACGCTGGTGCACGCGACCAGTCGGCTCGTTGGAGTCGTAGGCCTGAACAACGTGGTGGTGATCGAGACACCCGATGCCGTGCTGGTGGCCGACCGCAGCCGCAGCCAGGACGTAAAAGCCATCGTCAACCAGTTGGAAGCGTCCGGCCGCACCGAGCACACCCTGCACCGCCAGGTGCACCGCCCCTGGGGTTGGTACGACAGCATCGACTCTGGCCCGCGCTTTCAAGTGAAACGCATCATGGTCAAGCCGGGCGCGAGCCTGAGTCTGCAAATGCACCACCACCGCGCCGAACACTGGATTGTGGTGTCGGGCACGGCCGAAGTGACCAACGGCGACAAGGTCATCTTGCTCACCGAAAACCAGAGCACCTACATCCCGCTGGGCCAGACCCACCGCCTGGCCAACCCTGGCAAGGTGCCACTCGAGATCATCGAAGTGCAATCGGGCAGCTACCTCGGCGAAGACGACATCGTGCGCTTCGTCGACACCTACGGGCGCAGCTAGACCCTTTCATGGACAAGAACGCCAAGATTTACGTGGCCGGCCACCGCGGCATGGTCGGCAGCGCCCTCGTGCGACGCCTGAAAGCTGGCGGTTACGCCAACGTGTTGACCCGCACCCATGCCGAACTCGACCTGCTTGACCAGACGGCCGTTCACAACTTCCTGGCAGCCGAGAAGCCTGACTACAGCTTCATCGCGGCCGCCAAGGTGGGCGGCATCCAGGCGAACAACGTCTACCGTGCAGACTTTCTGTATCAAAACCTGATGATCGAGGCCAACCTCATCCACGGCGCCCACCTGGCCGGCGTGCAGCGCATGATGTTCCTCGGCTCCAGCTGCATCTACCCACGCGACTGCCCGCAACCGATCAAGGAAGACTACCTGCTGACCGGCCCGCTGGAGCAGACCAACGAGCCCTATGCCATCGCCAAGATCGCCGGCATCAAGCTGTGCGAAACCTACAACGCGCAGTACGGCCGCCAGTACGTGAGCGTGATGCCGACCAACTTGTACGGCCCCAACGACAACTACGATCTCAACAACAGCCACGTGCTGCCCGCACTGCTGCGAAAGGCCCATGACGCCCGCGAGCGTGGCGACGCCGAGTACGTGGTCTGGGGCTCCGGCTCGCCGATGCGCGA
>JBBRFR010000013.1:0-23497 GCA_038241485.1 Burkholderiales bacterium | reverse complement strand
CCTCGCTGGGTGATGTGGTGCACGCCATGCCGGTGGTGAGCGACATCCAGAGTGTCTACAGCAACGCGCACATCGACTGGGTGGTGGAGCCCGCCTTCGCGCCGCTGGTGCGGCGTGTGCAAGGGGTCGACGAGGTCATCGAGTGCGCTCAGCGGCGTTGGCGCAAGGCCTGGTGGACGTCGACGGTGCGTGCCGAGTGGCGCGCCTTTCGAAACCGCCTGAAGGCCCAGCGCTACGACGCCGTGCTCGACCTGCAAGGCCTCACCAAATCGGCCCTGGTTGCACGCCTGGCCCGCGGCCCGAGCTTCGGGCTGGCCAACCAAACCGAGGGCTCGGCATACGAGCGGCCGGTGCGCTGGTTGCTCGACCAGACGATCCAGATCGAACCGCACATCCATGCCCTCGACCGCTCGCGCGAGCTGGCGGCGCGCGCGCTCAACTACAGCGTGGGCGGCGCGCCACAGTTCGGCCTGCAAGCGCACGGCCCGCGCACCGCGCAGCGCACCGTGGTGTTTGTGCACGGCAGCTCGCGCGCCGACAAGCTGTGGCCCGAAGAGAGCTGGGTCGACCTCGGTCACCGCATGATCTCGTCGGGCTACACCGTGGCGCTGCCACACGCCGGGGCCGAAGAGCTGGCGCGGGCGCAGCGCCTGGCGCAGGCGCTCGGCCCGCACGCGGTCGTGTGGCCCCAGATGTCGCTCGACGCCCTGGTCGACCACCTGGGTGCGACCCAGGGGGTGATTGGTGTCGACAGTGGCTTGAGCCACATCGCGGTGGCGCTCAACCTGCCGCACGTGCAGCTCTACAACTTCCCGACCGCGTGGCGCACCGGGCCGCAGCGGGCGCATGGCCACCGGCATCAAGTGGCGGTTGAGCGCGACCCCACGCCCGAGGTCGACCTCGTCTGGGCGACGTGGCAGGTCGTGCGCAGGGCAGGGCACGCGTGAACAACACGGGCTTTCGCCGCTGGTTTGCACGCGACCTCTACTCCGACTTGCTGTGGGTGCTCAAGCCGTTCTACGTGTTGCGGCTGTGGTGGCGCGGGCGGGCCGAGCCGCTGTATCGCCACGCCATCGGCGAGCGCCTGGGCAACTACGGCGCGGTGCCGGTGCCGGGTGCACTGTGGGTGCATGCGGTGTCGCTCGGCGAAACGCGCGCGGCCGCCGCCCTCATCGAGGCACTGCGCAAACACCGGCCCCAACTGCGCCTGCTGCTCACCCACAGCACCGCCACCGGCCGCGAAGCCGGCCAGGCGCTGCTGCGCGAGGGTGACGACCAGGCCTGGTTGCCCTACGACACGCCGGGGGTGGTGCAGCGCTTCTTCGCGCAGTTCAAACCTGTGGTCGGTGTGTTGATGGAAACCGAGATCTGGCCCAACCTGATGCACGCCGCACAGGCCGCGGGTGTGCCCATGGTGCTGGCCAACGCACGCCTGAGCGCCAAGAGCCACCGCAAGGGCCAGCGCCTGGCCGCCTTGATGCACCCGGCCGTGGCCTCGCTGCGCCTGGTGCTGGCGCAGACCGAAGACGACGCGGTGCGCCTGCGCGACTCGGGTGCAGGTGAGGTGGTGGTGTGCGGCAATCTCAAGTTCGACCTGGCGCCCGATGAAGCCTTGCTCGCGCGTGGCCGGGCTTGGCGGGCGCAACTCGCGCGGCCGGTGCTGATGGCCGCCGTCACGCGCGAAGGTGAAGAGGCGATGCTGCTGGCGGCCTGGGCCACGTTGCCCCCCGATGGGCGCCCGCTGCTGCTGATCGTGCCGCGCCACCCGCAGCGCTTTGACGAGGTGACGGGCCTGGTGCAGTCGGCGGGCCTTTCGCTGGCCCGCCGCAGCCAGTGGGGTGACCCGCCCGACGACGCCACGCGCGGGGCCGACGTCTGGCTCGGTGACAGCATGGGCGAGATGCCGCTCTATTACGCGGTGGCCGACGTGGCCCTGCTGGGGGGCAGCTTCGCGCCGCTCGGCGGGCAAAACCTCATCGAAGCCGCTGCCTGCGCCTGCCCGGTGGTGATGGGCCCGCACACCTTCAACTTTGCCGAGGCGGCCGAGTTGTCGCTTGCAGCGGGTGCTTCACTGCGTGTGGCCGACATGGCCGAAGGGGTGGCGCGTGCGGTCGCGCTGCTCGCGCAGCCTGACGAGCGTGAGGCCTGTGCCCGCCGCGCTGTGGTCTTCGCAGGGCAGCACCGGGGTGCCGCCGAGCGAATGGCACAACACATCGTGCCTTGCCTGCCAGAATGAAAAAGCCCCGCGGGGCGGGGCCTTTTTCCTGAGGCCGACTGCAGCCTTATTTCAACAGCAAGGCATTCAACGCAGCCAGGTCTTCCGGCCTGAGCTGACCCGCGGCCTGGCGCAAGCGTAGGCTGTTGACCAGCACGTCGTAGCGCGCCTTGGCGAGCTCGCTGCGGGCGTTGAAGAGCTGGGTCTGTGCGTTCAGCACGTCGAGGTTCACCCGCACGCCGACCTTGTAGCCCAATTGGGTGGCTTCGAGCGCGAGCTGGGTCGACGACTCGGCGGCTTCGAGCGCCTTCACACGCGCTTGCTGCGACTGCACGCCAAAGAAGGTCTGGCGTGTGGCCTGCGCCACCGTGCGGCGTGCGGCCTCCAGGGTGTTGCGCGACTGCTCTTCGAGCGACAGCGTTTCTTTGACCCGGTTCTGCACGGAGAAGCCGGCAAACAGCGGCAGGTTCAGCGTCAGTGCCACGCTGGAACCGTTGGTCGAGCCTGAGTAATCGAACGGCAGGCGGCTTTGCACGCCGTTGGCCGAGGTGCGACCTCGGCTGACGCCACCGGTCAGGTCGACGGTGGGCAGATGACCCGCCCGTGCCTTGCTCGTCTCCAGCTGGGCGACGTCGTAGCCGATTTGGGCCTTGCGCACGTGGGGCGCAGACTCGGTCTGCGCGACCCAGGCATCCACGTCAGACGGCACGATGGGCGGCAGGGCGACGGGCACCGCCAGGGGTTTCGGCTGAACCCCCGTGCGGCCGACCAGCTGATCCAGCGCGATGCGTTTGGTGAGCAAGTCGTTCTCAGCGGCAATCTCCTGGGCGGTGGCCAGATCGAAGCGCGCTTGCGCCTCGCGTGTGTCGGTGATGGTGGTCGTACCGACCTCGAAGTTGCGCTTGGCCGAGGCCAGCTGTTCTGAAATGGCTTTCCTGTTGGCCTGTGCGGTGGTCAAGGCCTCTTGCGCTGCCAGCACATCGAAGTAGAACTGCGCCACCCGCACGATGAGCTCTTGTTCGGCGAGCTCGAGGTCGGCCTTGGCGGCATCTACGCCCAGGTCGGCTTGCGAGATAGTGGCGTCGTTGGCGCGGTTGAAAATCGTCTGGCTGCCCTTGAGCGAGGCCGAGGGGCCGGTCGCGGTGCTGTCGCTCGTGGGCGTCTCGCTCGTGTTTCGGGTGGCTGACACCTCAAGGCCGACCCTCGGCCGGCGCAGCGCATGCACCTGCTCGGCTTTGTACTGAGCCGCGTCGGCCACTGCGCGCGCGGCGAGGTAGGTGGCGTCATAACCACGCGCCGTGTCGTAGAGCTCTTGCAAGCTTTGGGCCTGCGCGAACGGAACGGCACCCAGGGCGAGGGCAACAGCAACAGCGATGCGGCTGAGGGCGGGCAGGCGAAACCTGGAGGCAGCGGTGGAAACAGCGAACATGAAACGTTCCTTGCGTTGAAGACTTGTTATTTAGTAAAGGGGCACGGACGCATCGACCTCGCGGGCCCACGCGTCGATGCCGCCGGCGATGTTGTACACGTGCGGGTAGCCCTGGCGCTCCAGGAATGCGACGACCTGCAGACTTCGCACTCCGTGGTGACACAAACCGAGGATGGGCTGCGACGCATCAAGCTCCTGCAGCCGCACCGGGACTTCTTGCATCGGGATGCAGAGCACCTGCACGCCCGGCAGCGAGAGCGAGGCGGCCTGCACCTCCCAGGGCTCGCGAACGTCGAGCAGCACGGGCGGTTTGTCGCCAGCCAGGCTGCCCAACAAGGTGTGCACGTCGCGAACCCTAACCTGTTGCATCAGGCGTTTGGGTCAGAAGTGAAAACGCGAGGGCTCGTCGAACCCCGACAGGCGCGGTGCCACGGTGTCGAACAGGTTGACGCTTCGGAATTCGTTGTCGCCCACACGCGTCACGAGCACGGCGCACATGACCGGCTCCTGCCCCACGATGGCGGCCAGCCGGCCGCCGACCTTCAGCTCGTTGAGCAGGGCCGGCGGCACGGCCGCCACCGAGCCCGAGAGCAGGATCGCCTCGAACGGGCCGGCGGTAGGCAGGCGCTTGGAGCCATCACCCTCGACCACGCTCACGTTGGAGATGGCGGCGCGCCGCAGGTTGTCGGAGGCCATCTTGGCGAGCACCGAGTCGATCTCCAGCGTGATCACCTGGCGGGCCTTGTGCGACAGCAGGGCGGCCATATGGCCCGAGCCGGCGCCGATCTCCAGCACCCGTTCGTGGCGGCGCACGCCAAGCTCTTGCAGCAGCCGCGCCTCGACCTTGGGGGCCAGCATGTGCTGGCCGTCCCGGGTGTTGGATGAAAGCGGCACCTCGGTGTCAAAGAAGGCCATGCTGCGGTAGGCCGGCGGCACGAAGTCTTCACGCTTGACCACGGCCAGCAAGGACAACACACCTTGGTCCAGCACGTCCCAGGGGCGGATCTGCTGTTCGATCATGTTGAAGCGGGCTTGCTCGGTGTTCATGGCGATGCCTTTGCGGAAACTTGAAATGGGGAACTGCGCATTTTATTTGCCACCCACCGGGTCGGCCACGGGCTCGATGGGGTGGGGCGTGCCGCCGAACTTGCGCTTGAGCCACTGCGAAAAATCATCGAGATAACAATAGATCACCGGCACGACAACCAATGTCAGTAGCGATGAGGTGATCACGCCGCCGATCACCGCCTGGCCCATGGGCGCGCGCTGCTCCGAGCCTTCGGTCAGCGCGAACGCTAGCGGCACCATGCCGAAGATCATTGCCAATGTGGTCATCAGGATGGGGCGCAGCCGCACCTGCGCGGCGTGTAGCAAGGCCTGCTCGCGCTCCATGGGCGCTTCGCCGCCTTCTTGCCCGAGACTGCCTTCGCGGCTGCGGATGGCGAAGTCAATCAGCAGAATCGCGTTTTTGGTCACCAGCCCCATCAGCATCACGATGCCGATGATGCTGAACATGTTGAGCGTGGAGCCGAACACCAGCAAGGTGATCACCACGCCGCTCAGCGTGAGCGGCAGTGAGCTCATCAACGCCAGCGGCTGCAAGAAGCTCTTGAACTGGCTGGCCAGGATCATGTAGATGAACACGATGGCGAGTGCCAGCGCGCCGATGGCGTACTGGAACGACTCGTTCATGTTCTTCGTCGAGCCACCAAAGCTGTAGCGGTAGCCGGGTGGCCAGGCCACCGCATCAAGCACCTTGCGGATGTCGGCCGACACCTCGCCGCCGCTGCGCCCGAAGGCGTTGGCGTCGACGTTGATCTCGCGGTTGAGGTCGCGGCGGTTGATCTGGTTGGGGCCGGTGGAGGCCTTCACGTCGGCCACCTGCGACAAGCGCACGGAGCGGGGCGAGCCATCGGCGCCGGCCGCCACGTTGATGGGCAGGCGCTGCAAGTCGGCTATGGAGTCGCGCGATTCGGGCGCGAGGCGCACGTTGACGTCGTAGTTTTCGCCATCGGGCGCGCGCCAGTTGCCCACCGTGGCGCCGGCGACGAGTGTGCGCAGGCTGGTGGCGAGCGCATTGACGTTCAGCCCCACGTCGGCGGCGGCGTCACGTTTTACGTCGATGGCGACGGTGGGTTTGTTGGGCTTGAGCGTGCTGTCGAGGTCGACCAGGCCGGGGATGTCGCGCAGCCGGGTCATGATCTCGTTTGACAAGCGTTCCAGCTCGGCCAGGTCGCTGCCCTGAATGGAGAACTGCAAGCTTTTGCCGCCGCCCAGGTCGGTCTGGCCGATGTTGGTGATGGTCACGCCGGGGATGCGCGCGAGCTGCTCGCGCAGCGGGATCGTCAGCTGGTCGATGCTGCGCTGGCGCTCCTTGCGGTCAACCAGGCGGATATAGGTTGCGCCATAGATCTTGCCGGCGGCTTGGCCGCTGATGATAGTGGTGACGGTGTACTTCACCTCGGGCATCTGGCGCAGCAGGGCGTCGATCTGGCGTGCGCGCGACTCGGTCACTTCGAGCGACGAGCCCACCGGCGTGTAGAAGTTGATTTGCGTCTCGGAGAGATCGGCCTTGGGCACGAACTCGGTGCCCAGCACCGGCACCAGGGCGCAGCTGCCCACCAGCGTGGCTGCGGCGATGGCGAGCGTGCTGCCCTTGTGCGCGAGCGACCAGCGAAGAATGCTCTGGTACGAACGCGAGAGCCATTCGGTCAGTTCATCGAAGAGCTTGGTCACGCGCCCGATGGTTTTGTCATACAGCGTGACGGGGGCCCCCTGGTGCACATGGCCATGCGCCATCGGGTCGTGCCACACGCTCGAGAGCATGGGGTCGAGCGTGAAGCTGACGAACATGGAAATGAGCACCGCCGCCACGATGGTGATGCCGAACTCGTGGAAAAACTTGCCAACGATGCCGCCCATGAACCCGATGGGCAAAAACACCGCCACGATCGAGAAGGTGGTGGCCAGCACCGCCAGCCCGATCTCCTGCGTGCCTTTGAGCGCGGCATCGCGCGCGCTCGCACCCATCTGCACGTGGCGCACGATGTTTTCGCGCACCACGATGGCGTCGTCGATCAACAGACCCACGCACAGGCTCAGCGCCATCATCGTGATGTTGTTGATGGTGAAGCCAAACAGGTACATGAAGAGAAAGGTGCCGATCAGCGCGATCGGCAGCGTGAGGCCGGTGATGACGGTTGAGCGCCACGAGTTCAGGAACAAGAACACGATCAGCACCGTGAGCGCTGCGCCTTCAAACAGCGTGCGCTTGACGTTGGCGACCGACACGCGAATGGCGCGCGAGTTGTCGCGGATCACCTCGACCTTCACACCCGGCGGGGTGAGTGAGGCCGCTTCGGCGAGCGCCTTGTTCAGGCCGTCGACCACGCCGATGGTGTTTTCGCCTTGTGACTTCTGTACTGACAGCAGCACCGTGCGCTGGCCGTTGTAGAGCGCCAGGCTGTTCACCTCTTGCGGGCCGTCGGCCACATCGGCCACCTGCCACAGCTTGACGGCAGTGCCGCCCTTGCGCGCGACCACGATGTCGCGAAAGTCTTCGGGCCGCTTCAGCCGCGCGTTGATCTGCACCACCCGCTCTTGCTCCATGGAGCGGATGGCGCCCATCGGCAGCTCCTGGTTCTCGCTCTTCACGGCAGCCACCACCTGGTCGACGCTGATGCCCAAAGCCTCGAGCGCGGCCGGTTTCACGTACAGGTTGATCTGGCGGGCCACGCCGCCCACGGGGCTGACCGAGCCGACACCGCGCACGTTTTCCAGCCGTTTTTGCAGCACCTGGGTGGCCCAGGTGGTGAGTTCTTGTGAGCTCTTGTTGCTGTCGGTCGCAAAGATCGCCACGTTGTAGATGGGCACGCTTTGCGGGTCGAAGCGCGAGATGCGCGGCTCCTTCACCTCATCGCGCAAGAGCGGTCGGATCAGCGACACCTTCTCGCGCACGTCGTCGGCCGCCTTGCGGCCGTCCACATCGAGGTTGAACTCGGCGATGACAACCGAGGTGCCTTCATACGAGCGCGAATACAGCGAGCTGATGCCCGCCACCGTGTTGACGGCTTCTTCGACCTTCTTGGTGACTTCGCTCTCGACGATCTCGGGCGAGGCGCCGGGGTAGTCCATGACCACCACGACGGTGGGCAGGTCGATGTTGGGGAACTGGTCGACCGACAGCCGCTGGTAGCTGAACAGACCGAGCACGACGAAGGCCAGCATGACCATGGTGGCCATAACGGGGTTGTTGATGGAAACGCGGGTGAACCACATGGCGGGTGCGGGTGGTTCAGCGCGCCGCGGAGGCCGCAGCGGCCGTGGCCAGGGTCACCGGTGTGCCCTCACGCAGCTGGCCCACCGTGCCGCGCAGCAGGGTGCTGCCGGCGGGCAGGCCTTCGCTCAGCTCGACCACGCTCTCGCGGCCCGCGCCAAACGAGGCTTCGCCGCGTGCGCCGAGCGAGACGATCTTTTGCACCACCTTGCCGTCGACCACGGCCAGCACGTAAGGCTTGGCCTGGTCGATGCGCACCGCGCTCACCGGCGCCACCAAGGCCGTGCGGCGTTGCAGCTCGATGTTGCCTTTGGCAAACAGACCCTGGCGCAGGCCGGGGTGGGGCGCGAGCGCCAGGTAGACCATCACTGCGCGGGTGCCGGCCTGGGTGCTGGGGTTGATGCGCGCCACGGTGGCGGGCATCGGGTCGGTGAACCCATCCACGGTCAAACGAGCAGCCTGGCCCACTTTGACGTCGACCACGTCTTCGGGCGCCAGGGCGGCTTCGAGCTCGATGCGCGAGAGGTCGATCACCTCGACGATGCGGGTGTCGATCGACACGCGTTCGCCCACTTGCACCAAACGCTGCGAAATCTGGCCCGAGATGGGCGCGACCAGCCGGGCGTCGGCCAGCGACTTGCGCGTCAAGTCAACGGCCGCAGCCGCGGCGCCGTAGCTCGCCTGCGCGGCGGCTTCGTTCGACACCGAAGTTTCCAGCCCGGTGGGCGAGATGAAACCCTGTGCCACCAGCGCGCGGTTGTTTTCGAGCGCGCGCTGGGCGATGTTGAGCTGGGCGCGCGACGAAGCCGCGGTTTGTTCGGCCTGGCGCAGGCGCAGCCCCAGCTCGGAGGTGTCGAGCTGGCCGATCACTTGGCCGGCCTTGACGGTGTCACCTTCGCGCACGGTGAGGGCTTTCACTTCGGCGGCAACCTTGGCCTTGATGAAGCCGCTGTTGACGGCCTTCAAACCCCCCGACACCGACAGCGTGCGCACCAGCTCTTGCGGGCTGGCCACCACCACGTCGGCGGGTGACAGGTCGAAGCTCGGGGCGGCCTTGCTGCTGGCCGCAGCGGCTGCGTTGCGCTCCAGCTTGCGGGCCTGGAGCTTTTGGACGACCACCCCACCGATGGCGAGCAAAACAATCGCGGCTATCAGCCATTTGAGCCAGCGTTTGGTCGTCATGAGTTCTGTTTTCCCTTACGTGGAGCGTCTTGGTGTTTGAGCAGGCCGTGGAGCATCAGGTCGATGTGGGTGTTGATCACGCCGCCACAGTTGATGTCCATGCCTTCGGCGGCGCAGGCACCGAAAGAGTGTTTGTGCAAGGCCATGAAGATGAGCGGCGCAAACAGCGCGTGCGTCACCTCCACAACGGGCAGTTCGCGGAACTCGCCGCGGTTGATGCCGCGCTGCAAGGTGCGGGCGAGCAAGTCGCTGGCCGGCTTGATGATTTCGTCGCGGTAGAACTGCGCGATCTCGGGGAAGTTGCGCACCTCCGACATCATGATTTTGTGGATGCCCCCGGCCCGCGTGTCGCCGACACGATCCCACCACAGGTGCATCAGCATGGAGAGCAGCTCGGCCGTCGGGCCCTCGAATTCGTCGACGATGCCGCCACCCTGGGCAATGATCTGCCCCATGTTCTGCTGGATCACCGCCTTGAGCAGCTCTTCCTTGCTTGGGTAATAGAGATACAGCGTGCCCTTGGAAACTCCGGCGCGTTCGGCCACTTCATCGGAGCGGGTGGCGGAGAAGCCCTTTTCCACGAAGAGCTCAAGCGCGGCGTCCAGCAGTTCTTGCGGGCGAGCTTCTTTGCGCCGTTGCCGCAGAGGGGCAGCGAGAGGGGTCTTGGACATGGAGGGGGAGATACTGACTGATTGGTCAGTAATGTAGCCCTGGCGGAGTGCAGGGTCAAGGCGAGAGCCTAACCGAGGCTGATACAGCGCAAACTTTCACGCGGTAAAGAAGGGTGAAGCCGCGCCGCAGCCCTGCAAAACCGCACCGCTATCATCGCCGGTCGTTTTCAGAAGGAGCCGGTGTGGATATCGCGTTGTGGGTCAAAGCTGCCTTGATGGGCATCGTGGAGGGTTTGACCGAGTTCTTGCCCATCTCCAGCACCGGGCACCTGATCCTGGCGGGCTCGCTGCTCGACTTCACCGGCGACACCGTCAAGGTGTTTGAGATTGCGATTCAGACCGGGGCCATGTTTTCGGTGGTATGGCAGTACCGCGAGCGCCTGCGCAACACGGTGGTGGGCCTGCGCACCGACCCCGTCGCGCAGCGTTTTGCCCGCAACGTGCTGGTGGCCTTCATTCCAGCGGTGGTGCTCGGCCTAGCCTTTGGCAGCATCATCAAGCAGCACCTCTTCAAGCCGGTGCCGGTGGCGGTGGCCTTCATCGTGGGCGGCTTCATCATCTTGTGGGTGGAACGCCGCCACAAACGCCTCTACGGCGAGCGCGATCTCGAAGGCTCGCGCGTGGCCCGGGTGGAGACGGTGGACGACATGAGCGCGCTCGACGCGCTGAAGGTCGGCTTGCTGCAGTGCCTGGCGCTGATCCCCGGCACCAGCCGTTCGGGGGCCACCATCATCGGTTCGCTGATGCTGGGCTTTTCACGCAAGGCCGGCACCGAGTTCAGCTTCTATCTCGGCATCCCCACGCTGATGGGGGCGGGCGCGTATTCGGTGTGGAAGCAGCGTGAGTTGCTGCAGTGGGCTGACTTGCCGATGTTCCTGATCGGCACGGTGTTCGCGTTCATCAGCGCGCTGGTGTGCATCCGCTGGCTGATCCGTTATGTGTCGACACACGACTTCACGGTGTTTGCCTGGTACCGCATCGTGTTCGGGCTCGTGGTGCTTGGCACGGCCTACAGCGGGCTGGTCAACTGGAGTGCCTGACGACCCCTCGGCTGCGCAGTACCACAGCCGATCCCCCGCGGGGATGCCGGCCGGCTTGGGGCGGCCCGGCGCTCAGCCGGTTCAATCCTTGACGAAGATCAGATCCCACACCCCGTGGCCAAGCTTCAAGCCGCGGTTCTCGAACTTGGTGAGTGGGCGATAGTCGGGCCGCGGCGCATAACCCTCCACCGTGTTGCGCAGTGCCGGCTCGGCTGACAGCACCTCCAGCATCTGCTCGGCATAAGGCTGCCAATCGGTGGCGCAATGCAGGTAACCGCCGGGCGCGAGGTGGGTCACCAGCTTGGCAATGAAGGGCGACTGGATCAGCCGGCGCTTGTTGTGCTTCTTCTTGTGCCAGGGGTCGGGGAAGAAGATGTGCACTCCGGCCAGCGAGCCGGGCGCGATCATGTGCGCCAGCACGTCCACCGCGTCGTGCTGCACGATGCGCAGGTTGCCCAAGCCTTTTTCATCGATGTGTTTGAGCAGCGCGCCCACACCGGGGGTGTGAACCTCCACGCCAAGAAAGTCGGTGCCCGGCAGGGCTTGCGCGATTTTCGCCGTGGCGTCGCCCATGCCGAAGCCGATCTCCAGCACCAGCGGCGCTTCTCGGCCGAAGGTCTGTTGAGGTGACAGAAGCTGCGGCGCATACGGCAGCACAAACGTCGGGCCCAGCGTTTCAAGTGCACGCATCTGCCCCGTGCCCATGCGGCCTGCACGCACCACAAAACTGCGGATGCGGGGGCGCTCGGGAGGGGGCTCGTCGGAGGGGTGTTCTGGATCGTCAGTCATGGGCGGGCCCCGCCGCAAGGCAGGGCTCGCATTGTGCCTGCTGTGTGACGCAAGCCGGCGCCTTAAGCGCAGCAGAAGGCCGAGTTGTTGCCGCAGTGAGGGCGAATGTTTTGACCGTGCGTGCAGTCTTTGGAGGGCCTGTTCACCACGCTAGAATCCGCAGCTAACGCGGGTGTAGTTCAATGGTAGAACGGCAGCTTCCCAAGCTTCATACAGGGGTTCGATTCCCCTCACCCGCTCCAGTTTTGCCGGGCCGCAGTTTGCGGCCCGTCTCGTTTTGGCGGCGCTTCGAGGGAGCCTGGGATGAATGACAAGCTGATGCGTGTCGTTTGGGTGGATCGGCCCGACTCCAACGCTGGCGAGCCGCCATTCGGGCTGCCCGAAGCCGGGCCCTGGGGGCCGTTTGTCGAGGAGAGCCTGGTCGGGCTGGATGCGCTGGCCTCGGCCAGCCCTGGTGCTGAAGCCGTGTTGCTCTACCTGCCTGGCGGCACGCAGGCCGCTCCGATCCCTTGGGCGGTGCTGTCATCGGCTTGTGCCGAAGCGGCCGTGCTGGTGATGACCGACGCCATCGACGCCGCCACGCAGCAGCGCCTGCTGACGACGGGAGTGCAAGACGTGGTGCTGCAAGCCGACGCCGCTTCGCTGGCCCAGCGCGTGCGGCTGGCTGTACAGCGCAAGCGGGTGGATCAAGAAGCGCGCAAGGCTTACGCCACTGACCTCGGCACCGGCTTGCCCAACCGCCAGCAACTGATCGAGCACATGAGCCAGATCCTCGCGCTGCGCGAGCGCGAGCCCAAGCCGGTGAGCGTGCTGGTGTTTCGCATTGACGGTTTGCAAGGGGTCGAAGCGGGGCACGGGCACGAGGCCGTCAACGTGGTTCGGCGCAAGGTGGCGGTGCGCCTGCGTGCGGGTGTGCGCTCCAGCGATGTGGTTGCTTCGCTGGGCACCGACGTGTTCGCCGTGCTCTTGCCCTCGACCGAATCGGCCGCCGATGCGCAGCACGTGGTCGACAAGCTGTTGCGCTCGGTGCGCGAGCCGTTCAAGGTGGCGGGCGCCGACGTGCCGATCTCGGCGCACGTGGGTGTGGCGCAGTTTCCGCAAGACGGCAAGCAGCCTGATCAGTTGCTGCGGCATGCGTCATCGGCCGCGCTGCTGGGCGCCTACAGCCTGCCGAACTCAGCGAACGAGTAGAGCGCCCCCGTCGCTTTGCTCCTGCCCCCAATGGGCGCCCTCCGGCTTGAGGCGGCCCGGCGCCGGACACCTACTTCAAGATGTCGCCGAGCGCGAGGTACTTGATCTCGACATAGTCGTCGATGCCGTGGCGCGAGCCTTCGCGGCCCAGGCCCGACTGCTTCACGCCACCAAACGGCACCTCGGCCGTTGAGATGAGCCCGGTGTTCACGCCCACCATGCCCGACTCCAGACCTTCGCCCACGCGGAAGATGCGGCCGATGTCGCGGCTGTAGAAATACGCGGCCAGGCCGAACTCGGTGGCGTTGGCCATCGTGAGCGCCTCTTCTTCGGTCTTGAAGCGAAACACCGGCGCCACCGGGCCGAAGGTTTCTTCTCTGGCGCACAGCATGTCGCTCGTGGCGTCGGTGAGCACCGTGGGCTCGAAAAAGCGGTCGCCCACACGTTTTCCGCCGGTCAGCACCTTGGCGCCTTTGCTCACGGCGTCGGCCACGTGGCGCTCGATCTTGGCGATGGCGTTGTCATCGATCATCGGGCCCTGCGTCACGCCGGGCTCGAAGCCGTTGCCCACCTTGATGGCCTTGGCTTTCACGGCGAGCTTTTGCACGAACTGGTCGTAGACGCTGTCTTGAACGTAGAGCCGATTCGCGCACACGCAGGTCTGCCCGGCGTTGCGGTACTTGCTGGCAAGCGCACCCTCTACGGCGCTGTCAATGTCGGCATCGTCGAACACGATGAAGGGCGCGTTGCCACCGAGTTCGAGCGAGAGTTTTTTGATGGTCGGCGCACATTGCGCGGCCAGGATGCGGCCCACTTCGGTCGACCCAGTGAACGACAGGTGGCGAACGATGTCGCTCTCGCACAGCACCTTGCCGATCTCGGCTGACTTGTCAGAGGTGAGGATGTTGAGCGCACCCGCCGGCAGCCCGGCGCGCTGCGCCAGCTCGGCAATCGCCAGCGCCGACAGCGGCGTTTGCCCCGCGGGCTTGACGATCACTGGGCAACCCGCCGCCCGCGCCGGCCCCACCTTGCGCGTGATCATCGCGTTGGGGAAGTTCCACGGGGTGAGGGCCGCGCACACGCCCATGGGCTGCTTGATGACGAGGTAGCGCTTGTTGTTGTCGGTGGTCGGGATGGTTTCGCCGTAGACACGCTTGCCTTCTTCGGCAAACCACTCGATGAAGCTCGCGCCGTAGAGCACCTCGCCCTTTGCCTCGGCCAGCGGCTTGCCTTGTTCGGCGGTCATGATGCGGGCGAGGTCGTCGGCGTGCTGGTGCATCAGGTGAAACCACTTCATCAGGATCGCGCTGCGCTCCTTGGCGGTCTTGTTGCGCCAGGCCGGCCAGGCCTTGTGGGCAGCGTCCAGCGCGGCTCGGGTTTCGAGCACGCCGACATTGGCCACGTCGACCAGCTTCTTGCTGGTGGCCGGGTCGATCACGTCGAAGCGGCTCGCACCGCTCACCCATTCGCCGTTGATCAGCGCATTGGTTTTGAGCAGGGTCGGGTCGGTGAGCAGAGAAAGAGGCGATGTTTTGGCGTCCATGGGGGTGTCTCCGGCTGAGCGGGTCATGATAAGTCTTGGCGCTTTGTGCAGCGGCCCGGTGGGGCTTCGCAGATGCTTGCGCACCTATAATCAAAACCCTCGAAAAATCAAGCAGTTACGGGCCACATCCGGCCCGCAGTCGCCCAGAAAGCCACGGCATGAAAGCCTCTGAAATCCGTTCGCAGTTCCTGAAGTTCTTCGAAGCCAAGGGCCACACCATCGTGGCATCGAGCCCGGTGGTGCCCGGCGACGACCCGACGCTGTTGTTCACCAACGCGGGCATGAACCAGTTCAAGGACGTGTTCCTCGGCTTCGACAAGCGCAGTTCCTCGCGCGCCACCACGGCGCAAAAATGCATCCGCGCCGGGGGCAAGCACAACGACCTGGAGAATGTGGGCTACACCGCGCGCCACCACACCTTCTTCGAGATGCTGGGCAATTTCTCGTTCGGCGACTACTTCAAGGTTGACGCGATCCAGTACGCCTGGGAGCTGTTGACCGAGGTCTACAGGCTGCCGAAAGACAAACTCTGGGTCACGGTGTATGCCGAAGACGACGAGGCCTACGAGATCTGGAACAAGACGGTGGGTGTGCCGGCCGAGCGCATCGTGCGCATCGGCGACAACAAAGGCGCACGCTACGCCTCAGACAACTTCTGGATGATGGGCGACACCGGCCCCTGCGGCCCGTGCACCGAGATCTTCTTCGATCACGGCCCCGAGATCGCCGGTGGCCCGCCCGGCTCGCCCAACGAAGACGGCGACCGCTACATCGAGATCTGGAACAACGTGTTCATGCAGTTCAACCGCGACGAAGCGGGCGTGATGCACAAGCTGCCGAAGCCGAGTGTGGACACTGGCATGGGCCTGGAGCGTTTGTGCGCCGTGCTGCAGCATGTGCACAGCAACTACGAGATCGACACCTTCGTGAACCTGCTGGCGGCGGCCAAGAAGGCCGTTGATGCGGCGGGGGCCGGAGATGCCGACAAGGAATCGCCGTCACTCAAGGTGATCGCCGACCACATCCGCGCCTGCACTTTCACGGTGGTCGACGGCGTGATCCCGAGCAATGCCGGGCGCGGTTATGTGCTGCGCCGCATTGCGCGCCGTGCCATTCGCCACGGCTACAAGCTGGGTGCGCGCAAGCCGTTTTTCTACACGCTGGTCGACGCGCTGGCTGCCGAGATGGGCGAGGCTTACCCCGAGCTGCGCAAGAACCAGCAGCGCGCCACCGAGGTGCTCAAGCAGGAAGAAGAAGGCTTCTTCCGCACCATCGCCAACGGAATGGAAATTCTGGAGGCCGCGCTGGCGACATTGGACAAAGCAGGTGCCAAAACCGTCGACGGCGAAACCGCCTTCAAGCTGCACGACACCTACGGCTTCCCGCTCGACCTCACGGCCGATGTGTGCCGCGAGCGTGGTGTGACGGTCGACGAAGCGGGCTTCCACGTGGCGATGACCCGCCAGCGTGAGCAGGCGCGTGCGGCCGGCAAGTTCAAGATGGCGCAGGGCCTGGAGTACACCGGCGCCAACACCACCTTCCACGGCTACGAGCAGCTGACGCACGAAGGCGCCAAGGTCACTGCCATCTACATCGACGGCTCACCCGCCACCAGCGCGAAGTCGGGTGACGACGCGGTGGTCGTGCTCGACCAGACGCCGTTCTACGCCGAAAGTGGCGGCCAGGTCGGTGACACCGGCGAGCTGCGCAACGCGACTTCTCGCTTCCTGGTGGAAGACACGATCAAGGTGCAGGCCGCCGTGTTCGGCCACCACGGTCGTGTCGTCGAAGGGGAAGTGAAAGTTGGCGACGTGCTCAACGCCCGTGTCGACACCGAGCACCGTGCCAAGACCATCCGCAACCACTCGGCCACGCACCTGATGCACAAGGCCTTGCGCGAGGTGCTGGGCGCCCACGTGCAGCAAAAGGGTTCGCTTGTGAATGCCGAGCGCACGCGCTTCGACTTTGCGCACAACCAGCCGATGACCGACGCCGAGATCGTCAAGGTTGAAGCGATCGTCAACGCCGAAATTCTGGCCAATGCCGCCACGCAGGCGCGGGTGCTGCCGATCGAAGAAGCGCAGAAGACCGGCGCGGTGATGCTGTTCGGCGAGAAGTATGGCGACGAAGTGCGCGTGCTCGACATCGGCAGCAGCCGCGAGCTGTGTGGTGGCACCCATGTGCAGCGCACCGGCGACATCGGCCTCTTCAAGGTCGTGGCCGAGACGGGCATTCAGGCCGGTGTGCGCCGTGTGGAGGCGGTCACTGGCGACAACGCTCTGGGCTACCTGCAATCGCTCGAAAGCACCATGCAGCAACTCGCCAGCACGCTGAAAGCCGCGCCTGCTGAAGTGCCTGGCCGTTTGAGCCAGGTACTGGAGCAGGTGAGGGCTTTGGAAAAGGAACTCGCTGCCGCGCGCGGCAAGCTCGCCTCGTCGCAAGGTGACGACTTGCTGTTGCAAGCGGTCGACGTGAAAGGCATCAAGGTGCTGGCTGCCGTGCTCGACGGTGCCGACGCCAAGGGTCTGCGCGAAACACTCGACAAGCTCAAAGACAAGCTCAAGACCGCGGCCATCGTGCTGGCGGCGGTGGAGGGCGGCAAGGTGCAGCTCGCCGCCGGCGTCACCAGCGACAGCATTGGCAAGCTCAAGGCCGGTGAACTTGTCAACTTCGTGGCCCAGCAAGTGGGCGGCAAAGGTGGCGGCAAGCCCGACATGGCGATGGCCGGCGGCACCGATCCCCAGAACCTCGCGGCAGCCCTGGCCTCGGTGAAGGGCTGGGTCGGCGAGCGGCTGTGACGCAGCCTGGCCTGTGACCCGTCAACGCCCGCCGCCGTGCGGGCGTTGTTCTTGATGGAGTGCATGACATGACGATCACCATTCGCCGCACCACGGTTCGCGATGCCGCCGCCATCGCGCGCATCATGGGCGACCCTGCGGTCTACCCGGGCTTGATGCAAATGCCCTACGCCGACGAAGACATTTGGCGAGCGCGCTTGGCCGAAGCCCTGACGCCCGGCAAGACCGACCTGCTGTTGTGCGCCGAGATGAACGGCAAGGTGATCGGCTCCAGCGGCTTGCACCCGGTGCACTCCGCGACACGGCGGCGCCACGCACTGATGCTGGGCATCTCGGTGCTGCCCGGTGCGCAAAACCTCGGCGTGGGGTCGGCGCTGATGGCCGCCATGTGCGACTATGCCGACCGCTGGGCCGCTGCCCTGCGCCTGGAGCTCACGGTGTTCATCGACAACGCGCCCGCGCTGGCGCTGTACCGCAAGTTCGGGTTCGAGATTGAAGGCACGTTCAAGGGTTACGCGATGCGCGATGGCGCCTATGCCGACGTGCATGCGATGGTGCGGTTTCATCCCAACCCGCCGCGCATCGCGGCGGACTGAAAAAAGGCGCGACACGCCATGAAAAATGTTCTGCGCATGGCCATCGGCGCGACCGCCGTGCTGGCCTGCATGCTGGCTGCGGCGCAAATGACGCCGCTAGAAAAAGAAGCCCCGCTGTCAGCGTGGGCCACGCCGCAGGGGGTGGCGCGCACCTTCCAGCAAGCCTGTGTGCTCACCGGTGCAGACGAAGCGGCCGCCGTGGATTGGGCCTTGTCGCAAGGCTTCGAGCCCGCCGAGTGGCTGCGCGGCAATGTGGATGGCTTGCTCTCGGGCCAGCCCGGCAGCGTGCTCGCGGCACCGGGCACACGCGGCCGGGTGTTGCTGGCGGCGGCGGCAGGCCGGCAGTGCACGGTGTGGGCCGATCAGATGTCGGGCCCGCCCTTGCGCAGCGCGGTGGCAGAGGCGATGGGCTCTCTGGCGGCCAAGGGCGCGCGGGTGCAGTTGCAGGCCGATCGCAACTTCGAGCGTGCTGGCGCGTGGCGCAACCAGATGCAGTGGCGTTACCGCGCGGTGGGCGCGAGCATCGAGCTGGGCGTGGGCGCTGTGACCACCTTGTCAGACAACCCCGGCACACAGGCCTTGCACCTGGCGCCGCTGCCGGCCACGCCGGCCTTCGCCCCCGACGGCTTACCCACCCGATGAAGCGTGGGTGGGCGCTGTTGCTGCTGGCGGCCGGCTGGGTTGCCGGCCCGGCGCATGCGCAGTTGATCGTCGAGTTTGCGAGCCTGGACGCACCTGGCGGCAAGGCGGTCCAGTTAAAAGCCCATTGGTACCCGGCCTCGGCGGCCCAAGCGCCCGCACTGGTGCTGTTGCACGGCTGTGGTGGCATGTACAACGCTAAAGGCGGGGTCAACGAGCGCACGCGCGATTACGCCGCGTGGCTCAACCAGCAGGGCTTGCACGCGCTGGTGGTGGACTCACTCACACCCCGCGGCGAAAAAGAGATTTGCACCCAGCGCACCGGCACGCGCGCGGTGACGATGACCCATCGGCGCCAGGATGTGCTGGCCTCCCTGCAATGGCTTGCGCAGCGGCCCGAGGTGGACGCGCAGCGCATCGGCCTGCTCGGCTGGTCGAATGGCGGCAGCGCGGTTTTGTCGGCCACCAACACGCACCATCGGCAGGTCAAAAACTTCCCAGTGAAACCGGCGTTCGCGGTGGCGTTTTACCCGGGGTGTGATGCTGAACTGAAGCGCGGTTATGCGCCTACCGCGCCCTTGCTGCTGCTGGTGGGTCAGGCCGACGACTGGACACCGGCCGCGTCGTGTCACCGGCTGGCCGACGCCGCCGTGGGCGTCAAGCCGCTGATTGAGGGTTATGCCGGCGCGCACCATGGCTTCGATTCAAGCGGGCCGGTGCGCCTGCGCAAGAACGTGCCTAACGGCGTGAACCCCGGCCAGGGGGTGCACGTAGGTGGCAACGCCGAGGCGCATAAGCGCTCGCGTGAACGCCTGTTGCAGTTTCTTCAGGCGTACCGCAACTCGCCCGCCTTGCCCCAGAACACGCGGTAGGCAAACACGGTGTAACCCGTGATGGCCGGCACCGTGATGACCGTGCCGATCAAGATCACTTTCAATGAGTTGGGCGCGCTGGCGGCTTGCCACAGCGTGATCTTGTCCATCACCACGAACGGGTAAATGCTGTAGGCCAGGCCGAAGAAGCCGAGCAGGAACACGCTCACCGTCAGCACAAATGGCAGCCAGCACTGCGGGCCCAGCACACGCTTCCAGTTGAGGCTGATGCGCAGCACGACGAGCGCCACGATCGACATCAAAGGAATCGGCAGCAGCGCGATGAAGGCCGGCATGCTGAACCAGCGCTCGCGTACCGTGGCGCTGACCCACGGCGTGGCGATCGAGATGAGGGCGATGCCGATCACCACCGGCAGCCAAGCGATCTTGGCCCACTTGACGGCGTGGGCCTGTAGCTCGCCCTCGGTCTTCATGATCAGCCAGCCCGCGCCGAGCAGCACATAGGCGGCGGGCAGCGCGAGCGCAATGGTGGCGGCGAACAGCTGGTACTGCCAGCCCGAGTTGAGCCCGGTGATGTAGTGGCCGAGCATCCAGCCCTGCGCCGTGGCGGCGAGGCCCGAGCCGGCGAAGAAGGCGCGGTTCCACAGCGGCTTGTGGTGGTCTCGCGCCTTGACGCGAAAGTCGAAGGCCACACCGCGCAGCGTGAGGCCGATCAGCATCACCGCCACCGGCAGGTAGAGCGCACCCAGCACCACACCATGCGCCTTGGGGAAGGCGATCAGCAGAATGCCCGCACCCAGCACCAGCCAGGTTTCGTTGGCGTCCCAGAAGGGGCCGATGGAGGCGACCATGGTGTCTTTTTGCGCGTCGGTGGCGCGTGGCAGCAGCAGGCCCACGCCGAGGTCGTAGCCGTCGAGCACCACGTAGGTGAGCAAGGCCACACCCATCAGGGCCATGAAGATGATCGGCAGTGCGTGGTCGAAGCTCATGTGGGGCTCCCGACGGCGGTGATGGGCGGCATGTCGGGCTCGTGGTACAGCGCCGATTCGGGCTTTTCGGCCATGTACTTCAGCACCGCCACATAGGCCACGATCAGGCCGAGGTACATGGTGACGTACAGGGTGAGCGTGAGCGCAATCATCGACGGTGCGATGTTGGAGGCCACGTCGGCCGTGCGCAGCAAGCCATAGACAATAAACGGCTGGCGGCCGATCTCGGTGACGTACCAGCCGGCCACGGTGGCGACCCAGCCCGAGAACGTCATCGCCGTCAGCACCCACAGCAGTGGGCGCGGCAAGGCGTCAGCCACCCAGCGGCGGCGGCGGTACAACCACCAGCCCACCCAGCTCACCAACAGCATCAGCATGCCCACGCCGACCATGATGCGAAAGCCGAAGAAGAGTGGTGCCACCGGCGGGTGAGCGCCCTTGAACTCGTTCAGGCCCTTGATCTCGCCGTCAACCTCGTGGGTGAGGATCAGGCTGGCCCCCTTGGGAATGCCGATGGCGAAGTCATTGCTGCGCGTCTTTTCGTTCGGCCACGCAAAGAGCAGCAGGGGTGCGCCCTTTTCCGTCTCCCACACACCTTCCATGGCAGCGATCTTTTGCGGCTGGTGCTTGAGCGTGTTCAGGCCGTGCAGGTCGCCCGCCAGGATTTGCAGCGGGATCAACAGCGCGGCGAGCGTGAGGCCGGTGCGCAGCACCGGGGCGGTCGAGCTGTTGGCCTTGTTGCGCAACAGCTGCCAGGCGCTGACGCCTGCGAGCAAAAACGCCACCGTCAAGCCCGAGGCCAGCAGCTTGTGCGTGAGCCGGTACGGCAGCGAAGGGTTGAACACCACCTCCAGCCAGCTCGTCACATGGAACTCGCCGTTGATGATCTCGTAGCCTGCGGGCGTATGCATCCACGAGTTCAGGCTCAAGATCCAGAAGGCGCTGAGCGTGGTGCCGAAAGCCACCAGGAAGGTGGCGACCAGGTGCGTTCTTTCGCTCACCCGGCCGTGGCCGAACAGCATGATGCCGAGGAAGCTCGCCTCCAGAAAGAAGGCGGTGAGCACCTCGTACCCCAAGAGCGGGCCGGCGATGTTTCCGGTCTTTTCCATGAAGCCGGGCCAGTTGGTACCGAACTGAAAGCTCATGGTGATGCCGCTCACCACGCCCAGCGCAAAGGTCAGCGCGAACACCTTGGTCCAGAAGCGGTAGGCGGTGAGCCAGCGTTTGTCTTGCGTGGCCAGCCAGCGCGAGCGGAAAAACAGCAACACCCAACCCAGCGAAATGGTGATGGTGGGGAACAGGATGTGGAAGGTGATGTTGGCCGCAAATTGCATGCGGGCGAGAATGAATGCGTCCATGGTTTATGTCTTTCCGCCTTTGATGACACCCACCTTGCCGGTGAACTCCAGCAGCCGCTGCACCTTGGAGCCCATCTTCATGAGCTGCGCCAGGGTCTTCTGGTCCATGCGCTGCACGTCGTCGAACCAGGTGGTCATCAGCTCGATCAAGTCGTGCATGCTCTTCATGCGCTCCTGGGCGATGCGGTCTTCTTCGGTGGTGGGTTGTTCCAGCAGCGCGTTGCGCAGCATCGAGAGCGTGGGCTCGATCTCGCGGCGGCGGCGCTCTTCGGCCAGGGTGCGAAAGATCTCCCAGGCGTCGCTGGGGGCGTCGAAATACTCGCGCCGGTCGCCCGCTTGGTGGCGCAAAGACACCAGCCGCCAGGCCTGCAACTCCTTCAGCCCCATGCTCACGTTGGAGCGCGAGAACTCCAGCGCCTCGGCAATGTCGTCGGCATTCACCGGCGTGGGCGACACGAAGATCAGCGCATAGATCTGCCCCACAGTGCGGTTGATGCCCCAACGGCTGCCCATCTCGCCAAAATGGCTGACGAAGCTTTTGACCAGCGGCGAGAGCGGTGTCATTTGTTGGCCTCAAGTTGATCTGGATCAGATTGTCTTGGATTTTCAGTACTTACTGAAAACTGGGGAATTAAGCCCTCCCCCCCACAGACGACCCTGCAAACGGTCGCAGACATAATCGCGGCCTGGCTTGCACCCCCTCCGACTCACCCATGCAGATCGGCTTTTCCGTCAACGAGATCTTGTTCCTGCTGAGCCTGGCCAGCGGGGCGTGCTGGGTGTCCTGGCGGCGCCGGCTGCGCCAGCATCCGCTGCCTGAGCGCAAGCCGTTCTGGGTCAGCCTGGGTGCCGACCTGTTCGTGGTGATCGGCCTGATGTTCACCTGTCGGGTGGCCCTGGCCGACTGGCCGCGGGTGCCCACGGGCTCGATGGAGCCCACGCTTCGGGTGGGTGATTTCCTGCTCGTCAACCACCTGGCCTACGGCCCGCGCCTGCCTTTCACCAACACCGCCATCGAAACCGGCCAGCCGCAGCGCGGCGACGTGGTGGTGTTTCGTTACCCGCTGAATGTGTCGGAGTTTTATGTGAAGCGGTTGGTGGGCTTGCCGGGCGACGTGGTGCATTTTGATAACGGCTTGGTGAGCGTGAACGGCGAAGCGCCGTCGGCCCAGATGCTGAGCGACGGCACCGGCCCCGAGGTGCGCGACGAAGACCGTGGCCAGTGGCTGATGCGTGAGACCGTGCAGCAGCACGCGCGGGTGGTGAAGATCAACCCCTTTGTGCAAGGGCGTTTGATGCTCAATCTGAGCCAGCCCGGCCTCGCCGCAAACTGCCGCGCCGAATCATCGACCACATGGCAATGCACCGTGCCGCCGGGGCAGTACCTGATGTTGGGCGACAACCGCGACAACTCCGAAGATTCGCGCGCTTGGGGCTTCTTGCCGCACGAGCAGGTGTACGGCAAGGCGGTGCGGGTGCTATTCAACTGGTCTGATTTGTCACGCAGCTGGACTGCGCTGTAAAACCCATGAGCCCAAAACTTGATCTGAAAGACCGGCACATCGTGCTGGGCCTGAGCGGAGGCATCGCTTGCTACAAAGCGGCCGAACTGGCGCGGGGGCTCATCAAGACCGGCGCCACCGTGCAGGTGGTGATGAGTGAGGCCGCCGAGCAGTTCATCACCGCGGTGACGATGCAAGCGCTCTCCAACCGCAACGTCTTCACCAGCCAGTGGGACAAGCGCGAGCTCAACGCCATGGCACACATCAACCTCACGCGCGAAGCCGACGCGGTGTTGATCGCCCCCGCCAGCGCCGACCTGATGGCCAAGCTGGCCCAAGGCCGTGCCGACGATCTGCTGAGCCTGATGTGCCTGGCGCGGCCCATCGACCGTTGCCCGTTGTTGCTGGCCCCGGCCATGAACCGCGAGATGTGGGCCCACCCCGCC
>JBBRFR010000012.1:0-23757 GCA_038241485.1 Burkholderiales bacterium | reverse complement strand
TTCGCTCAACTCAACCACCGGGGCAACTCGCATTTGCTCGCTCCAATTCAAACCAACGTGCAGCATTGGAGCGACGGGAATCACTTAAGTTCACTCAAGAACAGAACGCTACACTAGGGCGCACGGCCGATGGGCAGCTGGTGCGCAAGGCGGGTGTCATGGGCGTGGTCATCGCGGGCGGTAGCGTGCAAGCGGGTGACGCCATCCGGGTGACGCTGCCCGCCCCTGCGCACCGCGCAATGGAGCGCGTGTAGTGCACAGCGCCCTCTTCGACACACACATCGGCCGCTGCGGCATCGCCTGGGGGCCGCGCGGTATTGGCGCATTCCAGCTGCCCGAGCCGAGCGATGCGCGCACCTTGCACCGCTTGTATCGTGGCGCTGCCGCCTTGCCGCAGGCCGAGCCACCCCCCGAGGTGCAAACCACCCTCGAGCGCATCGTCGCGCTGCTGCAGGGCAAACCCATCGACCTGCGCGACGTCGCGCTCAACTTCGACGGCATCCCGCCCTTCCACCAGCGTGTGTACGAGGTTGCGCGCGAGATCCTCGCTGGGCAAACACGCACCTATGGCGATGTGGCCACCCAACTCGGCGACCCCGGCGCCTCGCGCGCAGTGGGCCAGGCGCTGGGTGCCAACCCGTTTGCCATCATCGTGCCCTGCCACCGTGTGCTGGCGGCAGGCGGGCGCTCAGGCGGGTTTTCGGCAGGTGGTGGGGTGTCGACCAAACTGCGCATCTTGCTGATCGAGCAAGCGCAATTCGGCAACCAGCCGGGGCTGTTCTGACACCGGTCCCACCGCCCGTGCGGTGTACAAGACCGCACAATTTCAACGTTAGTTAGACTACGCGGCGCGCCTGCATAGCGCTCACCCTCATCAACTAAAACACTCGCACATGAAATCTCGATTCCTTGCCGGCGCACTGGTTGCCGCCGCGCTGCTGATGTCCGGTTGCGCCACCCGTACCAAGATGGCGTTCGAAGAAGACACCCAGCAGATCACCCCCGCGAGCAAGCCCGTCTACCTGATGACTGTCACGCTCAAGAACACCTACAAAACCCGATTCCAGCCACGTGTGCTGGTAGTGCATGTGGAAAAGGCGGGTGCCAAGGAAGCCGCCGACAAGATCAACTTCGTGATGGACGCGAAAGGCAAACATGCGGAAGAAGACTCCCAAACCACCGGCAACAGCTACCTTGCGCGGCTGGAGCTGGACCCCGGCGACTACGAGATTCGTGGCATCACCAGCCTCGCCAGAGCGTTCCCGATCAACGCCTTCTTCTTCGCGCCGATGCACTCACCCCTGAAGGCAGGGCAACCTGGCGGCGTCTACTACCTGGGCCACGTCAACGCCACGGTGCGTGAGCGCCAAGGCGAGGAGTTCAAGGCCGGCCCCGTGATTCCCCTGATCGACCAAGCGGTCGCGGGCGCGTCGGGAGGCTCGTTCGATGTCGTCATCACCGACGAATTGGCAACCGATGAAGCCCTCTTCAGAGCCAGGTTCCCGGCCCTCAAAGCTGCCACCATCACCAAGGCCATCCTGCCCGCGTTTGACCGCGCCAAAGCGCAGCAATGGTGGATGGCCAACTGAAACCGACGCGCTGAAGGTCCACAGCAGGCTCCCGTGGTGCCGCCCGTGCACAACGGAGGTGTGTAGGATCACCGACGCTCAACTTCAACCAGGAGACTTCCAATGAGAACCATGTTTCTGCGCGCCCTGGCACTCGCTTCGATCACCGCGGTCGCCGCACCCCTGGTTCATGCCCAGGCCAAGCCCGCGGCTTCCGCCGCCCAGGAGCCCGGCACGTTGGTCACTCAGACCGGCCTGATCTACCAGTCGTTGACCGAAGGCAAAGGTGCGAGCCCCAGCGCGGAAGACACGGTGCAGGTGCACTACCGTGGCACCTTCCCCGACGGCCGTGAATTCGACAGCTCCCACAAGCGCGGCCAGCCGGCCTCATTCCCGCTCAACCGCGTGATCAAGTGCTGGACCGAAGGGGTGCAGAAGATGAAGGTCGGCGGCAAGGCGAAGCTGGTGTGCCCGCCCGCCATCGCCTACGGTGAGCGTGGCGGCGGCCCGATCCCGCCAAACGCCACGCTGAACTTCGAGATCGAGCTGCTCGACATCATCAAGCGCTGAGCGCCGTTCAGCGCGGCTCGCGGCGGGCCGCGGCGTCAAACAGCGCCGGGTGCTCGCGGCCGTAAAAGCCCGCTGCTTCGTCATGCGGCAGGGTGAGAAAGCGGCGATAACCCGGCACCCGCTGGTAACCCAGGCCCACCAGAAACAGGCCCAAGCCGCAGGCCACGTAAACCTGGTCGACGTGAAACAGCGCCAGGCCCGCGCCCGCCAACCCCGGCCCCAGCACCGCGGCCACCTGCATCACCATCATGTTCACCGCAATCATGCGAGCGCGAAAGTCTTGTGGGATGGCGAGCATGCGGTGGGTGTGGCCCACCGTCTGAACCGTCATCACGCAGGTGCCGATGAGCGTGAGCGCGGCCACCATCAGCCAGGGCTGATGGGTCAGGCCCAGCACCGCGAGCGCCACCCCTTCGCAGAGGATCGCGCCGACACTCGCGCGAAAGCGCCCCAGCTTCTTGGCCAGCCACTGCGAGCCGCCCAGCGAGCCCAGCAGCATGCCCACCGACAGCCCCGCTTCGCAGGCGCCCAGCCAGGCCCCCGAGAGCGACAGCGATTGCACTTTGAGCGGCACCAACATGCCGATGCCGGGCACAAAAAAGATCATCACCAAGAAGGAGACGAAGGTCCAACCGCGTTCGGTGGGGATCTTCCATTTGGCCGCCAGCCCGGCGCGCAGATCGGCCACCCACTTCGCGGCCGTGCGCGGCACGGCCGCGCGTGCCGGTGCCACCATTCGAGAGGCCATGCCGCAGGCCAGCAACAACAGGGCTGCATTCACCCACAGCGCACTCGCCGTGCCGCCCACGGCCAGCAGCGTCCCACCTGCGACCGGCCCGAACAAGCGGCCCAGGGCCTGCGCCGTGCGCTGGTAGCCCAGGCCTTCGCTCAGCTGTTCGGGAGGCAACAACTCGGCGGCGATGCTGAGCGACACCGGCGTGATCACCGCCATCGCCAGCTGTTGGATCACGCCCAGCAAGATGATCCATTCAATGCGGTAGATGCCGGCTTGCGCGAGGCTGGCCAGCAGCAAGCTCTCCACCAGCATCGCCGCCAGCCCGGCGGTGATCAGCACCCGCTTGGAAACACGGTCACCGAGCGGAGACAACAAGGGCAGCGCGAAGAACGAGATGCCCGCCAACAAGGCCGCGTACAGCGCCAAGTGACTGGCCCCGCCCTCGTGCGCGATCCACCACGGCACGGCCACATGGCCGACCATCATCGACAGCAACATCAGCGCATCGCTGACCAGCAGCAGCCGAAACGGCCGGCCCAGCCGGCCGAAGCCTTCGAGCTTGGTCTTAAACAAGCGCCTGCGGCTGCCGCGCGGTCATCGGCGGCAGCGGTTCGTCGTCTTCGGCCTCTTCGCCAAGGAAGCCACCGCTCTGGTGCGCCCACAGCCGGGCATACAAGCCACCCTGCGCGAGCAGGCTGCGGTGGTCGCCTTCTTCGACGATGCGGCCTTTGTCGAGCACCACCAGCCGGTCCATCGCAGCGATGGTGCTCAGGCGGTGGGCGATGGCCACAACAGTCTTCCCTTCCATCAAGCGGTAAAGGCTCGCCTGGATGGCGGCCTCGACCTCGGAGTCGAGCGCGCTGGTGGCTTCATCGAGCAGCAAGATGGGCGCGTCTTTCAGCATCACCCGCGCGATCGCGATGCGCTGGCGTTGCCCGCCCGAGAGCTTGACCCCGCGTTCGCCCACGTGCGCGTCGAAACCCTTGCGGCCCTTGGCGTCAGCCAGGCCTTGAATGAACTCGTGCGCCTCGGCGCGCTGCGTGGCGACCAGCATCTCGGCCTCGCTCGCGTCGGGCCGGCCGTAAAGCACGTTGTCGCGCACCGAGCGGTGCAAGAGCGAGGTGTCTTGCGTGACCATGCCGATCTGCGCACGCAGGCTGTCTTGCGTGACGTGGGCGATGTCTTGCCCGTCGATCAACACCCGGCCCTGCGCCACATCGTGAAAACGCAGCAGCAGGTTGACCACGGTCGATTTGCACGCGCCCGAGCGGCCCACCAGGCCGATTTTTTCGCCCTGGCGAATGTGCAGCGAAAGTTTGTCAACCACGTTCTTCGCCTCGGGCCCGGTGGCGCCGTAGGCAAAGCCCACCTGCTCGAAACGCACTTCGCCCTTGGTCACCACCAGGGGTTTAGCACCGGGCGCATCAACCACCGTGTGCGGGCGCGACAAGGTGACGATGCCGTCTTGCACGGTGCCGATGTTTTCAAACAGCGTGGCCATCTCCCACATCACCCAGTGAGAGATGCCGTTCAGGCGCAGCGCCATCGCCGTGGCCGCGGCCACAGCGCCCACCCCCACCTGGCCGCCGATCCACAACCACAGCGCCACGCCGGTGGTGCCCACCAGCAGCAACACCGACAACGCATGGTTCACCACCTCGAAGGCCGTGACCAGGCGCATCTGCGTTTGCACCGTGCCCAAGAACTCTTCCATCGCACCGCGCGCATAACGCGCTTCGCGCCCGGCGTGAGAGAAGAGCTTGACGGTGGCGATGTTGGTGTAGGCGTCGGTGATACGCCCGGTCATCAGCGAGCGGGCATCGGCCTGCGCCTGCGACACACGCCCCAGGCGAGGCACGAAGTACATCAGGCAGGCCATGTACAGCGCAAGCCAGCCGATGAAGGGCAGCACCATCCACGCCGCAAAGTTGCCCAGCACCACCAGCAGCGTGACGAAGTAGATCACCACGAAGGCAATCAGCTCGCACACCACGAACCAGGCGTCGCGCACGGCCAGTGCGGTCTGCATCACCTTGGCCGCCACGCGCCCGGCAAACTCGTCTTGGTAGAAGCTCATGCTCTGGCTGAGCATCAGGCGGTGGAAGTTCCAGCGCAGCAGCATCGGGAAGTTGCCGCCCAGCGTTTGGTGCTTGATGGCCGAAGCCAGCCACACCATCACGATGCTCGCCAGCAACACACCGACCAGCAAAAACAAGGTGCCACGCTCCTGCGCCCACAGCTGGCTGGGCTCGACCTTGCCGAGCCAGTCGACGATGCTGCCCATCATGCTGAACAAGAGTGCCTCGAACGCACCGATGCCCGCCGAGAGCACGGTGAGCGCGAGCAGATAAGGTCGCAAGCCGCGTGTTCCGGCCCACAGGAAAGCAAAAAACGCCTTGGGTGGTGGCGCGGGTTCGGCATCCGGATAGGGATGCACGAGCTTCTCGAAAAAACGGAACAAACAAGCCCCTGGGTTTTGGTTTGAACCCACGAGGTTAGCGGATGTGTGTTTCGGATAATGCGCGCTCTTTCCATGACCCCGTTTCGCCCCTCCCTTCGACAAGCCTTGCTGGCCCTGGCCGGCGTGGCGTCGGTGTGCCTGCTGGGGGCGGCAACCACGCTCGCCGTGCTGTACCAGCAGCTGCCCGAGCTCGGCCTGCTGGTCGATTACCAGCCAAGCCAGCCGCTGCGGGTGTTCACCCGCGACGGGGTAGAGATCGGCGAATTCGGTGCCGAGCGGCGCTATTACCTGCCGATCGCCCACACACCACGGCTGATTCAAGACGCTCTGCTGGCGGTTGAAGACGCCGGCTTTCGCGACCACCCCGGCGTCAGCGTCAAGGGCACGCTGCGCGCTGCGGTGGCCAACCTGTGGCGCGCGCGCAGCCAGGGTGGCTCGACCATCACGCAGCAGGTGGCGCGCACCTTCTACCTGTCGTCGAAAAAGTCATACGCGCGCAAGCTGCGCGAGGCACTGCTGGCGCTCAAGATCGAGCGCCACCTGAACAAAGACCAGATCCTGGAGCTGTACCTGAACCAGGTCTACATGGGTCAGCGTGCCTATGGTTTCGAGGCGGCGTCGCGGTCGTATTTCGGCAAGCCGCTCACGCTGCTGACCGTGGCCGAGAGCGCGATGCTCGCCGGTGTGCCGCAGAACCCGCGCTACGCCAACCCGGCGGTCGACTTCGCACGCGCACGCAAGCGCCAGCTGCTGGTGCTTGCGCGCATGCGCGCCACCGAGGTCATCACGCAGCAGCAATACGAGCTGGCCCAGGCCGAGCCGCTGCGTATCCAGCGCGGCAATGAAAACGCGCTGCACGCTGAACACGTGGCCGAGCTGGTTCGCCAGACGGTTTACGCGCAGTTCGGCGAGCAGACCTACAGCCGCGGCCTGAAGGTCACCACCTCACTGCGCGCCGCCGACCAGCAAGCGGCCTGGCGTGCGCTGCGCAAGGGCGTGATCGACTACGAGCTGCGCCAGCCCTATCGCGGGCCCGAAGACGAAGAAGAGCTGCCCGACGGTGTGGCCGCCAACGACCCCGCGCTGGCCCAGCTGCTGGCCGACCACGCCGATGACGACGACCTGCGCGTCGCCCTCGTCAGCGAAGCCGGCCCACGCCGTGTGGTCGCCACCCTGGCCAGCGGCGAGGTGCTCACCCTCACTGACGAAGGCCTGCGGCCGGTGCACAGTGCGCTGTCACCGCGCGCCAAGGCGGGGCTGCGCATCGAACGCGGCTCGGTCATTCGGGTGGTGCAAAACGACAAACGCTGGCTCATCACCCAATGGCCCGAGGTGCAAGCTGCGCTGGTGGCGCTTGACCCGCAAGGCGGGCGGGTGCGCGCGCTGGTGGGTGGGTTTGATTTCAGCCGCAACCAGTTCAACCACGTCACCCAGGCCTGGCGCCAGCCGGGCTCGGCGTTCAAGCCGTTTTTGTACTCGGCCGCACTGGAACACGGCGTGATGCCCGGCACGCTGATCGAAGACGCGCCTTTGCCGATCGACCCCGACGCCACCGAACCCGCCTGGGAGCCGAAAAACTCCGACGACCAGTACGACGGCCTCATCACCTTGCGCGAAGCCCTGGCACGCTCGAAAAACCTGGTCACCATCCGCCTGGTGCAACTGCTCGGCCCCGACGCGGCACGGCAATGGGCCCGCCGTTTCGGCTTCGAGCCCGCCAGGCACCCACACGACCTGACGCTGGCATTGGGCTCGGGCGCCACCACGCCGCTGCAACTGGCCGGCGCTTATGCGGTGCTGGCCAATGGCGGGTTTGGCGTCAAGCCGGTGCTGATCGAGCGCATCAGCGACACACACGGCGCGACACTGTTTGAAGCGGTGCCTGCTCAGACGCCCGTTGAGGTCGAGCGTGTGCTGCCAGCACGCAACGCTTACCTCACCAGCCAGCTGTTGCAAGAAGTCACCCGCAGTGGCACCGCCGCGCGTGCACAGGCCCAGCTCAAACGCAGCGACTTGTTCGGCAAGACCGGCACCACCAACGACGCGGTGGATGCCTGGTTTGCCGGCTTCCATCCGAGTGTGGTGAGCGTGGTGTGGATGGGCCATGACACGCCGCGCAGCCTGGGCGCACGCGAATCAGGCGCGGGCCTCGCGTTGCCGATCTGGATCGACTACATGCGACAGGCCCTGCAAGGTGTGCCCGAGCAATACCCCGAAGTGCCCGATGGCGTACTGCAAGTCGACGGCGAGTGGCTTTACAGCGAATGGGCGGCCGGCGGGCAGCTCATCCAGCTGAGGCAGGAGCCAGCAAAACCTTAGGCCGGCTTGCTGCGCGAGGCCCAGGCCTTTTGCACGAGTGTCACCACCACCAGGGTGAGCGCGCCAGCCACGATGCCGGTCACGGCATCGAGCAAGGTGGGCAGCACGGCGCCTATGACACCGCCTGCCCCCGCAGCGATCTGCTCGATGCCGTGGTGCAAGGCCGGGATGCCGTGTGTGAGGATGCCACCGCCCACCAAGAACATGGCCGCCGTGCCGGCGATCGCGAGGCCTTTCATCAGGTAAGGCGCGGCCTTCAGAATCGCGTGGCCGACCGCCACACGCCAACCGGCTTTGCGGCTGAGGTACAGACCCAGGTCGTCGAGCTTCACGATGCCAGCCACCAGGCCGTACACACCGATCGTCATGAGGATGGCGATGCCGGCCAACACCGAAAACTGCGTGATGAAGGGCTTGTCGGCCACCGTGCCCAGCGTGATCGCGATGATCTCGGCCGACAAAATGAAGTCGGTGCGCACGGCGCCCTTGATCTTGTCTTTCTCGAACGCCACCAGGTCAACGGCCGGGTTGACCAGCGCGGCCGTCAGCTCGGCGCGGTGTGCGTTTTCTTCGTCCTTGCTGTGCATGAACTTGTGCGCGAGCTTTTCGAAACCTTCGAAGCACAAGAACAAGCCGCCCACCATCAAGAGCGGCGTCACCGCCCAGGGAATGAAGGCGCTGATGGCAAGCGCCGCCGGCACCAGGATGGCCTTGTTCAGCGCCGAACCCTTGGCCACCGCCCACACCACCGGCAGCTCGCGCTCGGCGCTCACGCCCGACACCTGCTGTGCGTTCAGCGCCAGGTCGTCGCCCAGCACGCCGCTGGTTTTTTTGGCGGCCACCTTGGTGAGCAACGCCACGTCATCGAGCACGGTGGCGATGTCGTCGAGCAGGGCGAGCAAGCTGGAGGCCATGGTGTTCTGTCTGTCGAGAAGGGGAGATGGAGGGCGGCGCTGCAACAAGCGCGCCACCGGCTCGGCGCGCATGGTACGCGAGCCCACCGCCCCCGCCGGGGCCTGGCTCTCAGGCTTTGACGTCGAGCAGCGAGCCCAGCATCGCGTGCTCAACCTGCACCGTGCGCAGGTTGGCCTTGAAGCTGTAGAGCGCCGTCATTTGCTGCACCGCCTCACCGGCCAGGTCGCTGCCGGGGGAATCGGCCTGGTGGACGCTGGTGGTCACCCCACCGCCGGCCTGCGTCTGCTGCTGCAGCTGCTGGCGGCGAAACCCCGCCGTTTGCACATTGGCCACGTTGTGCGCCGACACACCCAGGCGGGCGGTGGCGGCGTTCATGCCCGAAAACGCAATGGCAGAGATGGAGTTCATGGGAGGCCTTTTCGTCACTCTCGTCAGCTCTATCGGCCGATAAAGCAGTGACTTGAGGCCTTTTTCGAGCGATCGAATCAGCCGAGCGCCAAAAACTCGACCCAGTTGCCGTCAGGGTCTTCGACCATGGCGATCTTCACGCCCGGGCGCAGCTCGCGCTCTTTCATGGCGATCTTGTGGCCTGCGTCGGCGCAGGCCTGCAGCAGCTCGGCGGTGTTGCTGACCGTCATCGTCCAGTAGCGGTAGCCGCTGCCGCCCTGCGGGCCACCCGGCGCGGCCGTGGCCGGCACTTTGTCGAGCACCACCAGCTTGATCATGCTGTCACCGCACAGCATCTGGTGCATCAGGCCGCCGCCGGGCATGGGCATCTCGCGCAGGTATTTGAAGCCCAGCACGTCGCGGTAGAAGGCCAGCATCGCCGGGCCATTGGTGGTGACGATGCCGAGGTCGATCGCCTGCTTGGTCAATTGAACGCCCATGTCGCGCTTCCTTGTGTAGTGAGTGGAAAGGCGACACGGTAGCACCACCGCCGCGGGCCTTTATGCTCGCTACCGTCACGCAGGTGATACGCCTCTACTCATCAGACGCACACAAACCGATGTCAGACAACCCGCCTTCCCGTGATTTCGGCCCCTCCACCCAGCAGTTTGACGCGGCGCTGATACGCGACGCCTTGCCGGCCGGCACCCGGCTGGGGGGCTACCAGATCGTCGAGCTGCTGGGGCGCGGCGGCTTTGGCATCGTCTACCTCGCGCTCGATTCGTCGTTGCAGCGCCAAGTGGCGATCAAAGAATATTTCCCGGCCGAGCTGGCCATGCGCTACGACGACCACCAGATCTCGGTCAAGCCGGGGGCCGAGGCCAGCGCCTTCGCCATCGGCAAGGCGGCCTTCCTGAACGAAGCCAAGATGCTGGCGCGCTTCGACCACCCATCGCTGGCGCGGGTGCACAGCTTCTGGGAGGAGAACCGCAGCGCCTACATGGTGATGCCCTACTACGAAGGCCGCAGCCTGCGCGCCACGCTGGCCGCCCTGCCGAGCCCGCCCGACGAAGCCTGGTTGCGTGCCCTGCTCACACCGCTGTTGAGCGGCCTGAGCAGCTTGCACGCCGCCCAGTGCCTGCACCTGGACATCTCGCCCGAGAACATCATGGTGCTGGGCGACGGGCGGCCGGTGCTGATCGACTTTGGCGTGGCCAACCGCTGGGCCACCGACAAGACACTGCCGCTCGCCACCTTGCTCAACCCGGCCTACGCGCCGATCGAGCAATACAGCGAATCGGAATCGCTACCCCAAGGCCCATGGACCGACCTGTATGCACTGGCGGGCGTGTTGCACTTCGCCATCACCGGCCAGGCACCGGCGCGCGCCACGGTGCGCGCGGTCGACGACCCGCAGCGCCCGCTGGCAGAAACCGTGCTCACGCTGAACGCAGGGCTCCCACAGCTGAACTACAGCAGCGGCTTTCTGGCCGCCATCGACAAGGCGCTGGCGGTGAAACCGCGTGACCGGCCGCGCGACGTGATGGACTTCCAACAGTGGCTCGACCGTGCGCCAACCGCCCCCGCGCCGGCGCCAGCGGACTCAAACAAACGCCAGGAGCCGGTGTTCGCGCCTTCGTCACAGAGCGACGCAAGCTTCACCCGCGAGTCGCCCCAGCGCCATGGGCTGCTGTGGATGGCCGGGCTTTTCGTAGCGGTGCTGGCCCTCGTCGGCGCCTGGGTTTGGCAGCAGATGCAAGTGGGGCCAATCGTCGTGTATGCGCCCCTTGCGACCAGCGCGCCGGTGGAAAGCGCGGCGGCGGCGGCCGTCAGCGAGCCGGCTTTCGCCACCTTGCCAGCCGCAAGCCTGGCCGCATCGGCGCCACAACCGAGCGAGCCATCCGCGGCCGCCGTCGCCGCGGCGGTCGAGGCGTTGGAGCCAACCGTGACCGAGCCAGCACCCAAACGAAGCCGCACCGCCGAGAGGGCCGAAAGAGCTGCAAAAGCCGCGGCCGCCGAGGAAGCCGCCGCTCCGCGAGCGGCCTGTGGCACACGCGCTAACTTTTCGCTGCTCTATTGCATGCAAACCCAGTGCAAGAAGCCCAGGTTCACTCAGCACCCGCAGTGCCTAGATTTGCGGCGGCGCGGCGAGATCAACTGATCTCGCATCGTGAGATGTGGGCGGCTCGTCTTTACCCACCAGCAACGTTCAGGCGTCAACAGCAAGCCTCCCGAGCCCGTTGACTGCAAATGGGGGCCACCTTCCCGGCGCCCAGGAGCAATGACACATGCAAACGTCCACAAAACGCCGCGTCTTTGGTGTGTTGGGCCTCGTGCTCGCCACACAAGTTCTCAGCGCCTGCATCGTGCTGCCCGTGCCGGGGCATCGCCGCGGAGCGGTGGTGATTCAGCCCGGTTACGGTTATGGCCACGACCAAGGGCCGCCTCACCACCGCCACCCGCACTGGAGACGCTGAGCCCGCCCAGGGCTCTCGGTATCAGCGAGGAGTGCGGGCCGTTCGCGTACACCGCAGAATGGCACCTCGACAAGATCTCCCGGCGCTGTTTCGGCGCATCTTTGCGCCCTTCCCCTACTGGCGCTACATCCGCCTGCCGGCCGACCGCGCGCTCGACCGCAGCGTGCTCACCATCAGTACATGGCGTTTGCCATGTCGCCCTTGGGCCTCACGCTGAGGCTGCGCGAACGCGCTGCGTGAGCTGAATCAGGGAATGACGTTCCGCCCTTTCGGCAAGGGCAGGCCGGCACGCCCACACGCCGGCGCAAGAGGCAGGGTGGGTAGCATCGGTGCATGCAACGCTTCAGCCCGCCCTTGCTCGCACAAGCCCTCAGCCTGCTGCACGCCGAGGCCCGGCCGCACGAGCTGCCCGGCATGGCGCACTTCGGCATGAACGTGGCCCAGCCCCGCCTGGGGGTGTCGGTGCCCACACTGCGCCGCCTGGGCAAACAACTCGGCCGCGACCATGCGCTGGCGCTGTCCTTGTGGGACAGCGGCATCGCCGACGCGCAGATCCTCGCCAGCCTGGTGGCAGAACCCGCCCGTTTCACTGCCCACGAGATGGACCACTGGGCCAAGACCATGCAGTCGTGGGACACCTGCGACCAGGCCTGCAGCAATGTGTTTGCGGCCTCGCCGCTCGCGTGGCGCAAGGTGGCGGTGTGGGCCGCCCGCAGCGACGAGTTTGTGCGCCGCGCAGCTTTCGCCCTTCTGGCGGCACTCGCAGTACACGACAAGGCGGCCGATGACGCGGCCTTCATCGCCACCCTGCCCTTGATCGAAAGCGCCGCCACCGACGAGCGCAACTTCGTCAAAAAAGCGGTGAACTGGGCGCTGCGCAACATCGGCAAACGCAACGCCGCCTTGAACGCCGAGGCCATGGCCTGCGCGCAGCGCCTGCGCACGCTCGACTCGCGCGCAGCGCGCTGGGTGGGCGCCGATGCGCTGCGCGAGCTGCAAAGCGACGCCGTTCAGACACGCCTCGCTGCGCGCCGCTGAACGATGGCCGCACCCGAGCTGGTCTACCTCGACGACACGCTGATCGTCGTCAACAAGCCCGCAGGCCTGCCCTCGGTGCCCGGCCGCGCCGAGGGTCTGCAAGACTGCATGGCCTCTCGCGTGCAGGCCCTGGCCGAAGACGCCCTGGTGGTGCACCGGCTCGATATGGCGACCTCCGGCCTGCTGGTGTTTGCGCGCGGTAAGCCAACGCAGCGGCGCCTGAGCCTTGCGTTTGCGCAGCGCGAGGTGGGCAAACTCTATGTGGCGGTGGTGGCCGGCCAGGTGGCACAAGACAGCGGCGAGATCGACCTGCCGCTGATCACCGACTGGCCCAACCGGCCGCGGCAGAAGGTGGACATGGAGGCGGGCAAGGCGTCGCTGACGCGGTACCGCGTGCTGCGTCGTTCGCAACACGACACACGCGTGGAGTTGGAGCCGATCACCGGCCGCTCGCACCAGCTGCGTGTGCACCTGCTGGCGCTGGGCCACCCGATCCTGGGCGACGCCTTGTACGCGCCGCCCGATGTGCTCGCGCGCGCCCCGCGCCTGCTGCTGCATGCGAAATCGCTCAGCCTGGCACACCCTGTGCGCGGCGACGCCTTGCAGTTCGACAGCCCGGCTCCGTTCTGATTTTTCCAAGCGCTTGACATGTGCATTTGAGCGCACGTATGCTCTCGTTCATGGCCAAACACCGCACCCGCGAAGATGTCGCAAACGCCTGCATGGACATCCTGGACACCGGCTTCTTCAGGGCCTTGTGCGAGCCGGTGCGCGTCGAGATCTTGCGCCAGCTGATCCTGAAAGGTCGCTCCGACGTGAACACCATTGCCGAGGCGATGCCGCAAGACAGGTCGGTCATCGCGCGTCACCTGCAGCTCATGGAACGCGCCAGCTTGTTGCACTCGCAAACGCAGGGCCGCCACACCTTCTACGAAATCGACGGCCCCGCCATCGTCTCGCGCATGACCAGCGTCACCCAGGTGCTGCAGTCGCTGGTGCCCCTGTGCTGCCCGCCGGTCGACCGGTAGGCGGCCCTCACTTTCATCGCTCTCCAGCCACCTTCGCCTCCCTCAATATGGGCATATGAGTGCCCTCAAACATTTAAAGAAAGAACCCCATGAAACCCGAAGCCCTGTTGGGCCTGAGCGTGCCGCTCCTCTTTGCGTTGATGTTGGCCGTTGAGACGCGCGCTCCGGCGCGGCTCTACGAACCTGTTTCGGGCTGGCGCTGGCTCGGCGGCGCCTTCTTCATTTCAACGATCGTGGTGGGCGCGCTCACGCCGCTGCTGATCCCGGTGGCCTACCTCCAGGGCCTCAGCGTGCTCAATCTCAGCAACCTGGGGCTGTGGGGCGTCCCCGCCGGTCTGCTCGTGATCACCTTTGCCGGCTACTGGCTGCACCGCGCCGAGCACCGCTTCGGCTGGCTGTGGCGCGCCACGCACCAGCTACACCACAGCCCGGTGCGGGTTGACATGCTGGGCGCGTACTTCGCGCACCCGACGGAGGTGCTGCTCAAGGTGGGCATGAGCACGCTGGTGGCGAGCCTGGTGCTCGGGCTGTCACCGTTGGCGGCAGAAATCGTCAGCGTGGTCATCGCCACGCTGAGCCTGTTTCAGCACTGGAACATCCACACGCCACGCTGGCTGGGCTACGTCGTCCAGCGCCCCGAGTCCCACTGCGTGCACCACGCCATAGGCGACCGTGGGCACAACTTCTCCGAGCTGCCCTTGTGGGACATGCTGTTTGGCAGCTTCCACAACCCACCCGCGTTTCACGGCGCGGTGGGGCTGGATGCGCCCACCCAGCCGCGTGTCATCGACATGCTGCTGATGCGCAGCGCCCCCAAGTAAAACGCGCTTCGGGTGAGCGCTCGGGTTTTCACGAAACCGCAAGAACAGGGCCGCGCAGATACTTCGCGCACCTCAGCGGCCTCCAACAAGCGCACCATGCCAGCATCGAAGACGAACCGCCCAGACTTTCTCTACCCGGGCGGCTCGCCGCTGATGCACCCGCCGCTGCAGCTCAAAGACTCCGAGATGTACGGCTTCTTCGTCAAGGGTGACCTGGCGAAGCTGCAGACCACGGTCGACTCCACCCTCACCGCCTGCGCCGGCGGCGAGATGAGCTTCCAGGTGTTTTCACCGCTCGTGATGCTCACCTTCACCAAGGTGCAGCGTGCCTTTTCTACTTGGCCGAGCGACCACGCCAAGGGCTGGGGCGAAGAGACCGACATCATCACCTGGGTGATGGCGGGCCAGGTGCTCAAGGGCGAAACCGGCATCAGCCGCGTGTTCTTCTACCCCTGCCACATCTGGGTAGACGATGGCATGGCCATGATCAACGGCCGCGAGTTGTTTGGCTACCCCAAGTACTTGTGCGACTACAGCATGCCCGCTTCGGGCGCGCCGGCGCACTACTTCTCGCTGGCCGCCAAAGGCTTCGAGCCCTTCTCGCCCGAGACAAGGCTGACGCAGCACCCGCTGATCGAAGTGGCGGCCACAACCCACCGCCAAGGCGCGCGCAAGCTCGGCGGTTTCATCGAGCTGGTTGAAGAAGCGATCGAACTCATTGCCGCCAACCTGCCCGCCACGCTTGAGCTCGACAAGCAAGCCTGGGCCCAGATCGCCGGCATGCTGCGCCACCCGGGCTGCGAACAGATCTTCTTGAAGCAGTTCCCCGACGCCGCAGGCATCAAGGCGGTGTACCAGGCCATCGTGGCGGCGCCAGCGATGGTGACCGCCGTGCACGGCGTGGAGGTGTTCGAAGACGACTACGAGCTCACGCTGCACCCATTCGACAGCTTCCCGCTTAACGACACCCTGGGCCTGCCACTGGGTGTGCAAGAGGCCATCTTGCCCTTCCACCTGAGCTTCGACTTCGAGGTGACTCCCGGCGTTGAGATCTACGACAACTCGCAGATCGCACCGCAAAAGATCGCGGTGCTCGGGGGCGGTGTGGCCGCCATGACCGCGGCCTACTACCTCACCGACCAGCCGGGCTGGCAGAACCAATACGACATCACCGTCTACCAAATGGGCTGGCGCCTGGGCGGCAAGGGCGCGAGCGGGCGCAACGCGGCACTCGGCGAGCGCATCGAAGAGCATGGCCTGCACATCTGGTTTGGCTTTTATCAAAACGCCTTTCGAACCATGCAAAGCGCCTATGGGGAGCTTGGCCGCCCGGCCGGTGCGCCGCTGGCCACCTGGCAAGACGCCTTCAAGCCGCAGCATTCCTTTGTCTTGAGCGAGCTGATCGACGGCAGCTGGCGCCAGTGGCTCATCGACACGCCCATCATGCCGGGCGAGCCCGGCCACGGCGATGAAGACATCGGCCTGTGGAACATCGCACTCACGATGTACGAGTGGATCAAGCTGTGGTTGAGCGAGCTGGAAGAAAAGTTCGGCACCACCACCTCGGTCGAGGTCACCGAAAGCCACATCGGCGATTGGCTGGAGTCGCTCGCCACACGCATCGAGCGCAAGGTGGAGACCACCGTGTCCGACGTGCACAGCGTGTTTGACGCCGCGCTGAGCTTTGCGCAAAGCCTGCCCAAGCTGGGCGAACAAGACGCCGTGCAGCACACGGTGCACGCCGCTGCGCTCCAGAGCATGCGTGCGGCGCTGCAAGCACGTTTTGGCGCGCAGGCTGAGGCGAGCGACGTGGCCGACGACCTGCGCCGGCTCTACATCTGCATTGACCTCGCCGTCACCTCGCTGATCGGCATGCTCGAAGACGGCGTGTTCGCGCACGGCTTCGACGTCATCAACGACGAAGACCTCTGCGCCTGGCTCACGCGCCACGGTGCCAACCCCACGGTGAGCGTGCATTCGGCGCCGATCCGCGGGCTCTACGACCTGGTGTTCGGCTACGAAGACGGCGAGTTCGACAAACCCAACTTCGAAGCCGGCACGATGCTGCGCGGCATCTTCCGCATGACCTGCGGCTACCAGGGCGGCATCATGTGGAAGATGCAGGCCGGCATGGGCGACACGGTGTTCACGCCCTTCTACGAGGTGCTTAAAAAACGCGGCGTCAAATTCAAGTTCTTTCACAAGGTCGAAGAGCTGGTGCCCGAGGCCGGCAACAACACCGTGGGCCAGATTCGCATGACACGCCAAGCCGACCTGGCAGTCGATGAATACAACCCGCTGCGCCCGGTCAAGGGCCTGGCCTGCTGGCCCAGCGAGCCGCTCTACCAGCAGCTCGACGCTGCGCAGGCCAAGCTGCTGCAAGCCAAGCACATCAACCTCGAATCCAACTGGAGCGACTGGCCCGAGGCTTATCAGAAGCAATTCAAGAAACCGCTGCCCAGCGTCACGCTGCAACGTGGTGTCGACTTCGACCAGGTGATCTTCGGCATCTCGGCCGATGGTGTAGCGCAGTTGTGCCCGCAGCTCGTGGCGCGCAGCCCGGCGCTGCAGGCCTCGTGCACCCACGTGAAAACCGCCGCCACCCAGGCCTTCCAGGTGTGGCTCAACAAGACCGCGCCGCAACTCGGTTGGACACAATTCGGCCGCGACGGCGAAGAGCCTGTGCTCACCGCCTTCAGCGAGCCCTTCGACACCTGGGCGCCGATGGATCAAACCCTGATCCGCGAAAACTGGCCGCCGCAGTTCGAGCCGAAAAACGTGTCGTACTTCTGCAGCGCCTTGCCGATCAAGAGCTACCCGCCGTTGAGCGACCACGGCTTCCCGGCGCGCATCGCCGAGCAAGTGAAGCGGGCAGCCATCGACCAGCTCAAGCACCATGTGCATGCCCTGTGGCCGGCGGTGGCCACGCCGCACGACTTTGACTGGTCGTGCCTGATCGACACCACCGCGGCACAAGGCGAAAAGCGCTTTGACAGCCAGTACTGGCGCGCCAACGTCGACCCGTCGGAGCGTTATGTGCTCAGCGTGGTCAACAGCACGCAGCACCGCCTGCAGACCGATGGCACGGGTTTCAGCAACCTCTACGTCACCGGCGACTGGATCAAGACCGGCGTCAACGCCGGCTGCGTTGAAGCGGCGATGATGGCGGGCATGCAGACCTCACGGGCCCTGAGCGGCCACCCCAAGCTGATCGCCGGCGAAAAAGATGTGTAGTCAACTCGTGCGCTGGCTGGCGCTTGCCATGAGCTTGCTGTGCAGCTCGGCCTGGAGCCAATCACCGATCTCGCTCAATGCCGAGGTTGAAATCGACATCGCTTCACGTGGCCAGCTCTACCTCGCGCAAGACGACACCCCCCCGGCCAAGCCCGCCGAGCTCGGCGCCTGGCTGGCCCAACAAAAGCAGGTTGATCGGGTCAGCCTGTTTGGCGGCAGCTACTGGTTCCATGCAACGGTGCAAAACGACACCTTGCAAACCCGCTGGGTGGTCGACCCCACCGGCGCGCTGATGGAGCGCATCGAGGTGCGTGTGTATGCGCCGGGCCAGCCGGTGCAGTCGTTCATCACCGGCTACAGCGCCAGCAGCAGCTACATGCTGCACTACGGTGGCAATGTCGAGCTGCCCATCGGCGCCCAAGCGCAGGTGCTGCTGCGCATCGAGAGCCGCTACTTCGCGCGCTACCCGAGCATCTACGTGGCAAGCCAAGCCGGCTACCGCAAGACGGTGATCTCGGAAAACGTGCTCACGCTGAGCGCCCTGGGCGCGTTGCTGACGCTGGCGCTGTACAACCTGTTTGTCTTCTTCGGGGTGCGCGACAAGTCGATGCTGTACTACGCGCTCTACTTACTGACGGCCACCGCGTCATGGGCGATGACGCTGCATGTGGCGTCTGACTGGTTGGGCTGGCGCGGCCTGAGCTGGCACTACGTGGCCTTCTTCCTGGGGGCGGTGTTCAACACCATGTTCTTCCTGGAGTTCTTGCACCTCAAGGAACACGCACCCCGGCTGGCCTGGATCGCTCGCTGCAACATCTTGGTGGCGCTGGCGCTGACGCCCATATGCTTCTTGTCGGTGGCCTACGCCCACCTGCTGGCCACGGCGGTGATCTCGGTCACGCTCACACTCGCGCTGGTGTCGGGGATGATCCGCCTCGGCCAGGGCTTCTTGCCGGCGCGCTACTTCCTGGCGGCCTTTTTTGCGCTGCTGTTGCCGGCCATCTTGATCTTGCCGGCCAACTTCGGCCTGGTGCCAAGCGTGATGCGCAACATCGAGCTTTTCACCCTGCTCGGCGCAACCGCCGATGCGGTGCTGCTGGCGTTTGCCCTGGCCGACAAGATCCGCCTGCTGGGCCGTGAAAAAGACGACTACCTCAAACGACTCAACGACGCGCTCACCCAGGCCAGCACCGACTCGCTCACCGGCATCGCCAACCGCCACGCCTTTGACCGCACGCTCAACGGCATGACGGTCGCCACCACCGACGCCGATGCGCCACAGCGCATCATGCTGGTGATGATCGACCTCGATGGCTTGAAACGCATCAACGACGAACGTGGCCATGCTCACGGCGACGCCCTGCTGCGCGAGTTTGCGCAGGCCCTGAGCGGGCTCAAGGAAGACGGCATGAGCGTTTTCCGGCTCGGCGGCGACGAGTTCGCCGTGCTGGGCGATCGCTCGCAGGAAGAGCTGGCCCGCCACAAGATCAACCAGATCGAGCGGCGCTTGCACGAGGCCGGGTTCCCCACCTGCGGCATCAGCTACGGCATTGCCTTTGGCTCCGAGATCAACTCGGGCTCGCAGTTGTTGATGCATGCGGATGCGCGCATGTACGTGCACAAAACCACAAAAAAGAGCCCGCCAGTCGCTTTCGCTCCTGCCCCCGAGGGCCGCCACCCATAGGCCCGGGAAACCCGGGCTTCGGGCGTTGCCGGGAGGCCTGGCTTCGCAGGCTCACGCCTCGCCGCGCTTCATCTTCAGTCTGTGCTGCCCGGCTCTCCCACGCGCTTTCCATTCCGACACCTGCTGCTGCCGCTGCAGCACCGTGAGCGTGTCGCGGCGCATTTCGCGCAGCAGCTTCTGGTAGTTGCGCAGCCGATCGGGGGGCACCCCTTCGCGCACGGCGCAGCCGGGCTCTTCGCCATGGTGGCAGTCTCGAAAACGGCACTGGCCGGCAAGCGTTGCGATGTCGTCGAAGCTGATCGCCAGCGTGGTTTCGTCGGCATCGGGGCGCAGGGTGCGCAGGCCCGGTGTGTCGATCACACACGCACCACTTGGCAAGCGGTGCAGCGAGCGTGAGGTGGTCGTGTGTTTGCCACGGCTGTCGTGCTCACGCACGGCGCCGGTGTCTTGCACCGAGCTGCCCATCAAGGCATTGGTCAGCGTCGATTTGCCAGCGCCCGAGGAACCGAGCAGCACCACGGTTTGCCCCGGGCTCAGGTACGCGTCGAGCACACGCGTGGTCTCGCGCACGGTGCCATTCACGGCCACCACCTCCACCTTCGCAGAGATGCGCGAGCGCAAGGCGGCGATCGCGTCATCGACTGCCTCCGGCGTGACCACATCGGCCTTGGTCAGCACCACCACGGGCGTCACACCCTGGCCTTGCACCAGCGTCAGATAACGCTCCAGCCGGCGCGGGTTGAAGTCGTCGTCCAGGCCCATCACCAGCAGCGCGGTGTCGACGTTGCTCACCACCGGGTGGCGCCGTCCATCGGCGTCACGCCGTGCGATGTGTGAGAGCGGCGTGATGCGCTCATGCACCCACGGTTGGCCATGGGCATCGTGCACCAGTACCACCCAGTCGCCCACCGCCACGGCGGTGTCTTGCTCGGCCAGCAGCCGCGCAAGGCGAGGCAGCAAACGAACACTGACCTGGTGCACGCCGTCGTGCACCTGCAGCGTCTCTCGGTGAACCTCGATCACGCGCACCAGGCGGCGCGGGGAGGCGGCCAAGTCGGCCGCGTCAGTTTCAGGAACGGGTTGAGAACAAATGGCCACCAGGGCCATCGCGGGCGTCAAGCCCACTGAGCGCAAGCGCTCTACATCCATTTCGATCATGGTGAGATCTGTCTTCCATCGTCAGGAATGCACGCCGCAAAGGCATGCGAAAGCCGAGCGCCAGGGCGCTATGGCAACGAAGGGGGAAGAGGGTCAACCGTGGCGCGCGAAGCGCCGCAGCAGATGGTCAGATCTCAGCGCGGGGCTGAAGAAAAGAAGCCGTGCGGCTCAGGCGGCGCGAGCGGCGACCCACAGGGAAACAATGTCTGCGTACGTCATGGTTTGTCTCCTTCAAGTGGGTGGGTCGGGCTGCGCATAACGCAGGGCGCGAAGTCTGGCACGCCTCGCGCTGCGGTGTCAACCCGCAGTCTTGTCCAACGAGGTATGAGCCTGGATCGACGCCTTGCTCAGGCGCTTTGACTACCGCCACTTGCCGCGAGAGCGTACAACCTGCGCAACAACGCCGGCTACCGCGCGCAACGCTGTCGACGATCTGCGGCGGCGGCAATCGGGCCGCCCCCTGTGCCTGTCCGATCACCTGAAGACCCAGCTGGCCACTGCCGTGATCACGGCGATGCACATGAGGTTGAGCACCAAGCCGCAGCGCATCATGGTCGCCTGCGTCACCTGCCCCGAGCCGAAGACGATGGCGTTGGGCGGTGTGGCCACCGGCAGCATGAACGCGCACGACGCCGACACGGCGATGGCCGCGGCAAACAGCGGTGGCGGCAGGCCCAACGCTGTGGCCAGGCCCATGAAGATCGGCACCAGCAGCGCTGCCGACGCGGTGTTGCTAACCAACTCGGTCAGGAAGACAACGAAGGTCACCACACCGAGCAACAACAGCACCATTGGTGCGCCTTGCAAGCTGTTGGTCAGCGCAGCGGCCAGGAACTGGCTGGCGCCGCTTGCCGCCATCACCGTGCTGAGCGCCAGCCCGCCGCCAAACAACAGCAGCACGCCCCACTGCGTGCGCCGTTCGATGCCGGGCCAGCCGATGGCACCGCTGGCCACCAGCGCGACGATGGCCGCCACCGCGACAGCACTGTCGATGTCGGCGGTGATGCCCAGCGCCTTGCCAAGCGGGGCTGCGCCGATCCAGCCCGCGGCGGTGAGGCCGAACACGGCCAAGGTGACGCACTGCGAGCGGGTCCAGGGCATCGCAGGCGAGTGCTCGCTCGGCAACGCGCCCCGCCCCTCAAGCCGAGGGCGCAGCATCAACCAGAGCACCCCGGCCATCAGCGGCAGCAACAACAGCACCAATGGCATGCCAATGCGCATCCATTCGGCAAACCCGATGCCGGCCTGCGCCGCCGCGATGGCGTTGGGGGGGCTACCCACCAACGTGCCGATGCCGCCAATGCTGGCGCTGTAGGCCACACCCAGCAGCACAAAGGCACGCTCGCGCACCCCGTCTTCTTCGCGCAGCATGCCCAGCGCCAGCGGCAGCATCATGGCGGCCGTCGCGGTGTTGCTGATCCACATCGACAGCACGGCCGTCAGGCCAAACAGCATCGCCACAGCCACTGCGCGCCGACCCGCGGCCAGGCGCAGCACGGTGTGCGCAAGAACACGGTCCAGGCCCTGCTGCTGTAAGGCGGCCGCGAGGGCAAATCCGCCCAGAAACAGGAAAATGATCGGGTGCGCAAACGACACCAGCGCGGTGCGCAGATCCATCAGCCCGGTCAGCACGGCCAGCAAGGGCACCAGCAGCGCGGTCACGCTGAGGTGCAGGGCCTGCGTCATCCACAGCCCGCCGATCAGCACGAACAGCGCCAAGCCGGCGCGCAGCGCATCAGGCGGCGGCGCACTGCCGTGAACCAACGCGGCCAGCGCCAAGCAGCCGAGCACACGCAGCAGCGAACCCGACGGCCACGTCATGTCTCATGCGCCGTGGAGACCAGCACATCGGTGCTGCCCTCGGCCAGCACATGCTTGCTGACGCTGCCCAGCAGCAGGTCTTCGGTGGCCGACTGACCATGCTTGCCGAGCACGACCAGATCGCAGTCTTTTTCTTGCTCGTGCTCGAGGATGCGTTGGGACGCCTCGCCCTCGACGATGCAGGGCTCCCAGTCGTCCGGTTTCAGTCCGCTGGCGGCCGCCAACGCATGCAAACGCTGCGTGGCGACAGAGCGGGCCTGCTGCCGGTAGTGGTCGACGGTCGCTGCGTCAACACCAGCGAAGTGGAGTTTGTCCTCGAACGGCACCTGGTAGGCGTGGAACAGCAGCAGCCTGGCGTGCGGCGCCACGCGCCGTGCCAGCGTGATGGCCCGTGCCGACCAGGGCGAGAAGTCCAGGGCGACCAGGACCCGCCGGTAGGGTTCGTGCGGGGTCTGCCGCACCACGAGCAAGGGCCGCGCCGTGCGGCGCAGCAGCCTCGCTGACGTGCTGCCAAGCACCAGCCGGCGCATGAACCCTGCACCGCGAGCGCCCAGGACCACCAGCGCTGCGTCGATCGCCTCGGCTTCGCGGCCGATTTCGTCGAGGGGCACGCCAATGGCATGGAACGGTCGGATGGTGATATGCCGGCTTGTCTGCAGTTCGGCAACCAGTTGTCCGAGTTGCCGGTGCGCATCGTCCTGCAGATGCTGCTCCATCGCATGGCCGGTGCCCAGCCATTGGCGAAGCTCCTGCAGCGCGCCGCCAGGCAGCACGTGCATCAGCGTCAGCGCAGCGCCGGTCTCGTGCGCCAGTCGCGCGGCACGACCGGCGGCATGGCGGGCGGGCGCCGAGAAGTCGGTGGCGGCGAGGATGGGGCCCCGATGGGTCATCAGCGTCATGGTGCAGTCTCCTGTTCACGGATGTCTCTGGCCAGACGAGCCGCCGCATGGTTGGCGGCGTCGTCGAAGGGATTGAGGATCTGATCGATGCCGGCTTCGGCCAGCGCGCGCCCGTGGGCAGCATCACGCACCGCAGCCACCACGCGGCCGCGATAGTGCACCGCCTTCAGCGCATGCAGCAGCGCGCGGTTGGACTCCCATTGCGGGAAAGTCGTGATCACCCAGCGCGCCTGCCGCAGCGGCAGCGACTCGAGGAAGTCTGGATCCTCGCCGTCGCCGAAATGCACGGGCAAGCCCCGGCCGTGCAGTTCACGCACCGCCTCGGGGTCGAAGTCGACGCCGATGGCCTCGACGCCGTCGGCACGCAACTGCTCGAACAGGCGGCTGCCGTATCGGCCGAGGCCGAAGACGATGACCTGGGCCGATCGCGTGCCTGTGGCCTGAGTTTCCGCCGCCACTTCGCGGAACGGATGGTCGCGTTCGAAGATCCGAAGCCACGGCGCAAGCCGCTCGTAGAGCGCCTGGGCGTACAGGATCATGTAGGTCGACACGGTGATCGTCACCAGGCCTACCAGCGTGGTCAGCCCCAGCGCCTGCACACCCACATGCCCCAGCGTGATGCCCATGGCGACGAAGACGAT
>JBBRFR010000011.1:0-24330 GCA_038241485.1 Burkholderiales bacterium | reverse complement strand
TGAACTCGCCGGCGCGGCATGAATCCCCGCCTACGCGGGGACAGGGCTGCGCGTTACTTCAGGGCTTTATAGCGCATCCGTTTCGGCTTGGCACCTTCTTCGCCCAGGCGCCGCTTCTTGTCGGCCTCGTATTCCTGGTAGTTGCCGTCGAAGAAGTTCCACTTCGAGTCGCCTTCGCAGGCCAGGATGTGGGTGGCGATGCGGTCGAGAAACCAACGGTCGTGGGAGATCACCATCACGCTGCCGGCGAACTCCAGCAACGCGTCTTCCAACGCGCGCAGGGTTTCAACGTCGAGGTCGTTCGACGGCTCGTCGAGCATCAGCACGTTGCCGCCCTGCGAAAGCGTCTTGGCCAGGTGCAGGCGACCACGCTCACCACCCGAGAGGCTGCCCACCAGCTTTTGCTGGTCGTTGCCCTTGAAGTTGAAGCGGCCGATGTAGGCACGCGAGGGCATCACGAACTTGCCGACGATGATGTTGTCGAGCCCACCCGACACGTCTTGCCACACGGTCTTGTCGGCACTCAGCGATTCACGGCTTTGGTCCACAAAGGCCAGCTTGGCCGTCGGCCCGATCTTCACGTTGCCGCTGTCGGGCTTTTCTTGGCCCGAGATCATGCGAAACAGCGTCGACTTGCCGGCGCCGTTGGGGCCGATGATGCCCACGATGGCGCCCGCCGGCACCTTGAAGCTCAGGTCGTCGATCAGCACACGGTCGCCAAAGCTTTTGGTCACGCCCTCGAACTCGATCACTTCGTGGCCGAGGCGCTCGCCCACCGGGATGAAGATTTCGTTGGTCTCGTTGCGCTTTTGGTAGTCAACGTCGGAGAGCTCTTCAAAGCGCGCCAGACGTGCCTTGCTTTTGGCCTGGCGACCCTTGGGGTTCTGGCGCACCCACTCCAGTTCCTTCTTCATCGCCTTGGTGCGGGCGTCTTCGCTCTTTTGCTCCTGCTCCAGGCGACCTTCTTTTTGCTCCAGCCAGGTGGAGTAGTTGCCCTTCCAGGGGATGCCCGAGCCGCGGTCGAGCTCAAGAATCCACTCGGCCGCGTTGTCCAAGAAGTATCGATCGTGGGTGATGGCCACCACGGTGCCCGGGAAGCGCTGCAAGAACTGCTCAAGCCAATCGACCGATTCGGCATCCAAGTGGTTGGTGGGCTCATCGAGCAGCAGCATGTCGGGCTTGCTGAGCAGCAACCGGCACAGCGCCACACGGCGCTTTTCACCGCCGGAGAGCTTGCCGATGATGGCGTCCCACGGGGCCAGGCGCAGCGCGTCGGCGGCGAGTTCGAGCTGCAGGTCGGTGTTTTCGGAGCCGGCGGCCGAGATGACGGCTTCGAGCTCGGCTTGCTCGGCGGCGAGCTTGTCGAAGTCAGCGTCTTCGGCGGCGTATTCGGCATACACCTCGTCGAGGCGCTTCTTGGCGGCCAGCACACCGCCAATGCCCTCTTCCACCGCTTCACGCACGGTCTGGTCGGGGTTCATCACCGGCTCTTGCGGCAGATAGCCAATCTTCAAGCCGGGCATCGGGGTGGCTTCGCCCTCGATGTCTTTGTCAACGCCGGCCATGATCTTGAGCAGGGTCGATTTGCCCGAGCCGTTCAAGCCCAGCATGCCGATCTTGGCCCCGGGGAAGAAGCTGAGGGAGATGTTCTTGAGGATCTGGCGCTTCGGCGGCACGATCTTGCCGACGCGGTTCATTGTGAAGACGTACTGGGCCATGGGGCGCTGCTCACTGGTGGAACGGGGAACCGGCAATTATCCGGGACAACCCCGTTCCACCCCCTGGCGCGGGTCAATAAAGTTTCTTGGGCACCCCCAGCGCACCGTCGGGCACCACGGAGTACAGGTCGGTGCGAATGTCGGGCAAGCCGGGCATCTTGATGACCTTGTGGCCTGTCTTCGGGTGGCGCGTGCGCCAGACCGACACCGTGGCCTGCGATGCAATGCCCGGGAACTGCTTGTCAAGCTCGTGCAGCAGCGTCTTGCTCACCTTCGCCGACATTTTTGACAGGCCCTTGCGAATGCTGGATTCGATCTCGTCTTCATCGACGCACAGACCGACGATGAAATCGGGGCCTGGCAGGTCAATGTCGATCTCGCCGGCCTTGATGTCGATCACGCGTTCGAGGTCGTAGCCGGTCGAGCCACGCACGTGGGCGTTGAACTTCAGGTCACCGCCGCTCTTCTCGGCGCTCACGCTGATGTGCCTCGGGCCGATGGTGGCGCGCAGCTTGTCGAGCTTCTGCGACTTCTTCAGATCGCCCAGCTCGTCGTTGAGGTCCAGCTGCGACACGCCGTCTTCGTCGGGCGTGCGGGCCTGGAACACAAAGATGTTCTGCACGTGCGCTTGCTCCGAGGCCGACACGTCGCTGAACTTGAACACCTGCGAGCGGTAGATCGGGTCGAGCACCGGAATGGGCGGCAGCCCGGGAAAGGGCGGCGCCATGGTGCCGATGTTGAACGCCACCACACGGCCGCGAAACTTGGCGGTCGCATCCGACACGTTGAACTTGAAGACGCCCTGGCTGTTGGTGTCTGCCTTCAGCGACATGTTGGGAATGAAGCCGCCGGTGAACTGGCCAGACGGAAAGTCGGTGGCCAGATGCACCCTCGCCTTGCCCCAGGGCGCAAAGCCGGCGGTGGGCTTGCCGCCGGTTTTCACATAGCTGGCAACAAAAGCCTTCAAATCGGTGACGCGGTGTAGTTTTCCTTCGATGTTCATGTGAATCTCCTTGTGTGGATGAACAGGTAAGAGCCCATCGGCTCCTGCATGTACAGACGCAGACGCGCAAGGAAACAGTTCTCCCCAACTTGGGGGGGTGCCGCCTACATAGAATGGCCGCCACATGAGCGAGATCACCCTGCTGCTGGAGCAATGCCAATCGGGCGACACCGCCGCGAAGGATCGCCTCTACACCTTGCTCTACAGCGACCTGAAGCGCCTCGCGCGGGCCCACCTGTCCAAGTCCGGGCCGATCACGCTAGACCCCAGCGCCATCGTCCACGAGGCCTGGATGCGCTGCGACGGTGGCTTGAACACCGGCAGCCGAAAACAGTTCTTCGGCTATGCGAGCGCCGTGATGCGCAGCGTGATCGTCGACCACGTGCGCGAGCGTGCGGCGCAAAAACGCGGCGGCGGCGTGGCCGATGTGACACTCAGCACCGCCGCCTTCGACCAGTTGCCCGGCGAGCCCGACGCGATCAACGTGGACGAAGCGCTGCAAGCCCTGGGCCGCATCGACGAACGTGGCCACAAGCTGGTGGAGATGCGCTACTTCGGCGGCATGACGATGGAAGAGATCGCCGAAGTGATGGAGCTTTCGGTGCCCACGCTCAAGCGCGACTGGCGGCGTGCGCGCGCCTTTCTGTTTGACTACCTAAGCGCCTGAGTCGATGCCCCGCCCGGCCACTTCGACCGCTGCATGGCGCGAAGTGCTGGCCCTGTTTGACCGCTGGGCCGCGGCCGACCCTGCGCAGCGAGAGGCCGAGTTGCAGCGGGTGCAGGCCGAACACCCCACGCTCTACCCGCGCCTGCTGGCGATGATCAACGCCGACCAGGCAGCCGAAGCGCGAGACTTTCTCGGCGACGACGCCTCCCCCGTGCCTGCGCAAGCGCAGCACGCCGGCCTGCGCCTGGGTGCCTGGGAGCTGCGCGAGCCCATTGGCCAAGGTGGCATGGGCCAGGTGTGGCTGGCCACACGCAGCGACGGCCTGTACAGCGGGCGCGCGGCGGTCAAGCTGCTGCACGCGGGCGGCATGGGCCAGCAGGCGCAGGCACGGTTTGCACGCGAAGGCGAGTTTCTGGCACGCCTGTCGCACCCGCACATTGCACAGCTACTCGACGCCGGTCTCATGCCCGACGGCACGCGCTACCTGGTGCTCGAGTACGTGCCCGGTGAACGCATCGACCACTGGTGTGATGCACGCAAGCTCACCATCGCCGAGCGGCTGCGCCTGTTCATGCAGGTGTGCGACGCGGTGGCCTATGCGCATGCCCACCTGGTGGTGCACCGCGACTTGAAGCCCGCCAACATCCTGGTCAGCGACGATGGCCACGTGAAGCTACTCGACTTCGGCGTGGCCAAGCTGCTGATGGGTGACGACGACGGCAACGAACTGACCGAGCTCACCCGCGCCGGCGCCGCCGGCCTCACGCCCGAATACGCCGCGCCCGAGCAGATTGAAGGGCAGCCCATCACCACCGCCACCGATGTGTACGCCCTTGGCGTGGTGCTGTTCGGCCTGCTGAGCGGAGCGCGGCCCTACGCCAGCACCTCGCGTGGTGTGGCCGCGATGGCGCGCGCCATCGTCGAGGAGCCGCCGCGCAGCCTCACAACGGCGCTGCGCGAATCGCCCGATGCGCCGCTGTCGCGCGGCACGAGCCTCAAGGCGTTGCAGCAGGCCGTGCGCGGCGACCTGGAAACCATCGTCGCCAAGGCCTTGAAAAAGTCACCCGACGAGCGCTACGCCACCGTGCAAGAGCTGCGCGACGACCTGCAACGCCACCTGGCCCACCAGCCGGTGAACGCGCAACCCGACACCTTTGGCTACCGCGCCACCAAGTTTGCGCAGCGCAACCGGGTGCAGGTGGTGGCGCTCGGGGCGGTGATGCTCGCGCTGCTGGGTGGCATCGGTGCCAGCACCTGGCAATGGCGCGTTGCCACCCAGGAAGCTGAGCGCACCCGCTCGGTGCTGAAGGTGTTGACGGGCATCTTCACCGAGTTGAGCCCAGACAAGTCGGGCTCTGCCCAGGTGCCGGTGCTCGACTTGCTGCGCCGTGGCTGGGCGCAGTCCAAACGCACGATGGGTGACGACCCGACGCTGCAAGCCGAGCTCGCTCGCCCGCTCGGCCTGATGCTCATGTCTTCGGGTGACATGGCATCGGCCTCGGAAGCGCTGTCCATCAGCCACCGGCACCTCAAGGCCACGGGGCAGACGCGCTCGCGCGACTACCTCAAGGTCACGCTGGAGCTGGGTTATGTCGCCTCCAGGCTCGGGCGCCGAGACGAGGCCCGTTCGCACTTTGAAGAAGTCCTGGCGCAAGGCCAACGGCTGAACGACGCCCATGCCGACGAGCCGGTGCTGGCGCAGTTGCGACTGGGCACGCTGGCGAGCGAAGAAGGCCAGCTCAAAGAGGCTGCTCGCTGGCTGCGCCTGGCCCTGGCTGGCGCCGAGCGGCAGTTCGGCACGCAGCACGCCAGCTACCGCGTGGCCTTGTCTGAGCTGGCCGACGTGCTGAAAGAGCAAGGCCAATGGGCCGAAGCACGCGACCTCTATGCGTCTCTCTACACGGGCTACACCAACCAGCGCAGTGCTGACGCCGCACTGGCCCGCTACAGCATGGCCCAGCTCGACGTTGAGCTGGGTCGGTATCGACAGGCCGAGCAGTCCCTGCGCGAGTTGATCGGCCTGCTGGTGGAGGTCTGGGGGGAACACGATACCTACACCAACTCCGCACGCCTGTGGCACGCCGTGGCGCTGTATCACCTCGGTCAACACGCGGCCAGTGACACCGCGATCGACGAGGCCCGGCGCGCGGCCGCCTCGTCGACCGAGCCCGACGTGCCGCACTTCGTCGCGGTCATCCAGGCGCGCCACGCGTTGCGGCGCGGGCAGGTTGACCGCGCCGAGCCCCTGTTGCGCGGCAGTTGGCAGCACTTCCAAGTTGCCGGCCCGGCCATGCGGGCCGCGTCTGCGCGCGCCTTGGCGTTGCTCGGCGAGTGCCAGCTTCGGCGCGGCGATGCGGCTGCGGCGATCGCCACGCTCACGCGCGCCCATCAGGAGCAAGTTTCGGTGTACGGCGCCCGGCACGCCGACATGGCCGCGACCTTGCTGCTGCGCGCCATCGCCATCGACAGCACCCAGGGTGTGCACCAAGCCATGGCGGACTATCAAGAGGCCAACGCCATCGCCCAACAGTTGCTGCCGGCTGGGCACCCCGACCGGCTTCGCATGGCGCTCATGGCGGCACAGGCAGCTTGGCGCGCGTCGCCGAGCGATCCACGCCACCGGCAGGTTTTGCTGGGAAACGCAGCCGCCTACGAGTCGGCTCTGAGCGATCGATCCGACGCGGGGGCCGTTTCCGTCTATACCAGTAAGCTGCTCGAACGGGCCCCGCAGCAGCTGCTGCTACCGCAGCAACTTTGGCCCTTGTTGATCTACTGAAAGAGGATTCCATCATGTTCACGCGCACTCGCCTTTCCACCCTTTGCGGCCTCGTGCTCGCCACCGGTTTTTGCTTGCCTTGCATCGCACTGGCCGCAGACGCAGCACCCGCCGCAGTGAAATCAGCCAGCGCCCCTGCCGCCAAGAAAGTGAACAAGGCCGCCACCACCGTGAAGGCCGGCGGTGCAGACTCGCCGCCCGGCTGTGACGGGGCGCACGGCGCGGGCACGGTCGGCCCGAAAGCACCGAAGTGCCCTGAGGCCGTCAACAAGAAGGCCGTCAAGGCACAGTGATTGCGCGAGGGGCCGGTCAAGGCGACCGACCCCTTCGTCATCAAACTCCGAAGCCCGACGTGACCGTCAGCGACTTCGCCGTCACCGTGCCCGGTGCCACCGACACGCTCACGCGCGCGTAAATCTCGTCTTGCCGAGGCGCGAAGACCGGCGTGTTGATGTCGGCCATGCCGATCACCACCTTGCCTGTGTCTTCGTCGAGCGTGGCGGTGCTGATCGCACGCTTTTCCGAGTAAGCATGATTGCCGGCCGATGCCACCGTGATGGTCTTGAAGGCATTCGGAAACACCGGGCCGGGCCAGCTGTAGGTGTAGAGCAGGTTGTCGCCAACCGCGTCACCCGCGGGCAGGTTGTCGCCCGGCTTGTCTTCGCCATAGACCTTCACTTCCAGGCGGAAGCTCTTGCCCACGTCGGCCGCTGTGAACGTGATGTTGCCGGCGACGGTGACGTCACGCTTGTTGTTGTCGGTGGCGCCCAGGGCGAGCGTGGGGGTGCTGAGGGTAGGCATGTGGATCTCCGATTCATGTGAAGTGAATTGCGAGCGCGACCCGTTGCCACGCTCTGCTCTAAAGAACGGAACCCTTCGAGCAGAGGGATCACCCGCAGTGCCTTCGTTCTGGGGGGGTCAGATAATTGAACGATCGTCCAATAACAACCGCGGGGGCCCCGCGGAACTAAACCATGACCCGATCACACCTCACACGCTGCTTGGCCTTGGTTGTTGCCGGGGGCAGCTCGCTGCTGCTCGCCGCCTGTGCCACGCACACAGACAACCCCACGCCAGCGCCCGCCGCACCGAGCGCGCCCATGGCGGCCCCTGGCGGCATCGACTACGCCAAACCCGAAACCTGGTTGTGCCGCCCCGGCCGCCAAGACGTTTGTGCCCAGCCACTCAGCGTGACCACCATCGCCGCCGACGGCACGCGCACACGCGGCCCTGCGATCGTGGCCAATGCCAGCGCACCCATCGACTGCTTCTACGTCTACCCCACGGTGTCGAACGACCCCACCGGCAACAGCGACATGACCGCCGGGCCCGAAGAGCTGGGGGTCACCTACGCGCAGTTTTCGCCGCTGCGCACACAGTGCCGCCTGTATGCGCCGCTGTACCGCCAGGTGACGATCGCCGCGCTGCGCAGCCGCTTCACCGGCACGCCGATGGCCACCGACTGGTCCATGGCCTACAACGACACACTGGCCGCCTGGAAGCACTACCTCGCGCACGACAACCAGGGCCGTGGGGTGGTGCTGATCGGCCACTCGCAGGGCGCGCGCATCCTCACCGACATCGTGGCGAAAGAGATTGAAGGCCAGCCAGTGCACAAGCAGATCGTCTCGGTGATCCCCATCGGCAGCAACCTGCTGCTGCCCAAGGGCCAAGACGTGGGTGGTTCCTTCAAATCAACGCCGCTGTGCCGCAGCGCCAGCCAGACGGGCTGCGCGATCGCTTACGTGTCGTTTCGCGCGAACACGCCGCCCCCTGAGAAGTCACTGTTTGGCCGCGCCAGCGGCAATAACACCGTGGCCTGCACCAATCCCGCCGCCCTGGCCGGCGGTGCTGCAGCCCAGCCCAAGGTGTGGTTCTCCAAGCGTGCCGACGTGAGCACGAGCCAAGGCAAGGGCACGCCGAAGTGGCAAGCCCTGGTGGCCTCGGTCGACACGCCCTTCTTTGCCGTGCCCGGCCTCGTCAGCACCCAATGCGTGAGCGATGCCAACGGCAGCTACCTCGCCGCCCGAGTCAACCCCGACAGCCGCAGCGACGACATCGGCGGCGACGTGGTCGCAAGCGGCATGCTGATCGACACCTGGGGCCTGCACCTCATCGACGTCAGCCTGGGGATCGGCGACATCATCGATGTCGTGGGGCAGCAGGCCAAGGCCTACACCTCACGCGCCAAGTAGCGCTTTTCTCACTGGGCCGCGAAAGGGTTCTGCTAGCGTCGCGCCCCATGCCCCACATGCCTCGCCTGCTGTACCTGCTCGCCCTGTGCAACCTCGTCATCGGCACCGGCGCCTTCGTGCTCAGCGGCATCTTGCAGCCCTTGAGTGACGCGCTCGGCAGCAGCGTGGCGTCGACCGGGCAGGCGATGACGGTCTACGCGCTCGCCACCGCCCTGCTCGCGCCTCTCGCACTGGTGTTCACCGGCCGCTGGCCTCGGCGGCGCGCTCTGTGTTTCGGCCTGGTGGTGTTTGCGCTGGGCAACGCGCTGTGCGCGCTCTCGACCAGTCTCGGTTGGCTGTTTGCCGGCCGCGTGCTGATGGGCATGGGTGCGGTGTTCACACCGCTGGCCGCTGGCATCGCGGTGGCCGTGGTCGAGCCGGCGAAGCGGGGGCGGGCGCTGTCGCTGGTGTTTCTTGGCATGAGCATGAGCTACGTGGTCGGCGTGCCGTTGGGGGCGTGGCTCGCCTTCCGCTACGGTTGGCAGTGGCCGTTTGTGCTGGTGGCGGGCTTGTCGCTGCTCGGCGTGGCCGCGCTGATGGTGGTGGTGCCCAAGGATCTGTCAGCCCCGAGCGCAAGCTTCGCCGGCTTGCCCGCGCTGCTGCGGCAAAGCGCGGTGTGGTGGACGCTGTCGCTCACCCTGCTGTATTTCATGGCCATCTTCACCGTGTTCTCCTACATCGGGCCGGTGCTGCAAAGTTTGTCGCCGATGTCGCACGAGCGCATGTCGGTCACGCTGGTGATCTTCGGCCTCGCTGGCGTGGTGGGCACCCTGATCGGCGGCTGGGCCAACGACCGCTTCGGCACGCGTCGCACGCTGACCGTGCAGATGGCGGTGCTCGGCTCGATGATGTTGTTGGTGCCCTTCACCCAAGGGCACTACGCACTGGTGGTCACGGCCTTCGTCATCTGGGGCATCGCAGGCTTCGGCATGATGACGCCGCAGCAGTCACGCTTGGCTGCACTGTCGCCGGCTCAAGCGCCGCTGTTGTTCTCGCTCAACACCTCGATGCTCTATTTCGGCACGGCGCTCGGCGCGCTGGCCGGCGGCGCGTTCTCCGCGCCGCTGGGCATGGCGCGTCTGGCGTGGCTCGGTGTGCCGCTGGCGGCGCTGGGCCTGTTCACCATGTGGAAAACCGCACCCAGGCGAGCAGTCACCCCGCCTGCATGAGACAGGCCCTTGCAGGCATTGCAACCTACACCCTGATGGCAGGTCGGCCTACAGGCCACTACCGCGATTTCTTGATAACGTCAGGGAATGCGGGGGAATGAATCCACAAGACTGACTGACAACAGCGCCTTATTCGTCGACTTCGACGGCACATTGGCCGAGATCGCGCCCCGCCCCGATGCCGTCACCCTGCCGACCGGCATGGTGCAGCTGCTGGCCACGCTGCAGACCCGGTTGAGCGGCGCGCTGGCGGTCGTCTCGGGCCGGCCCATCGCCCAGCTGGATGCCTTTTTGGCGCCACTGCGGTTGCCGGCCGCGGGCCTGCACGGGGCCGAGCGCCGCAACACCAGCGGCGTCGTGACCCGCCTGCCCGAAGCCGACCTGGGTGAGGTAGTGACCCACCTGCAGGCGCTGGCCGCCTTGCACGCAGGGCTGCTGGTGGAGATCAAACCCGGTTCCGTGGCGTTGCACTACCGGCAGGCACCCGATTGCGAAGGGCTCGCACTCGAGGCCATGCAGAACGTGCTGCGCAACGCGCCCGGCATGACCTTGATGCACGGCAAGATGGTCATCGAGATGAAGTCCGCTCAGGCCAGCAAGGGCCGCGCGATCGAAGCCTTCATGGCGGAACCCCCGTTCGCCGGCCGCCAGCCGGTGTTTGCTGGCGACGACACCACCGATGAAAGCGGCTTTGCCGTGGTCCAGGCCGTGGGTGGCGCGGGCATCAAGGTCGGCCCCGGGCCCACACAAGCCAGGCACCGCCTGGACACCCCCACCCACCTGCATGCCTGGTTGCAGGCCTGCGCCGACCGGCTCTTGGAACCCTCATGACCCCCCCCACTGACACAAGCACCCCGCCGGCCGCCCCGACCCAGACGCTCAACCTCGGTGTGATCGGCAACTGCGCCTACAACGCCATGGTCGACACCCGCGCGCGCATCGTGTGGTGCTGCCTGCCGCGCTTTGACGGCGACCCGGTCTTCAATGCGCTCATCGACCCGAGCGAGCACGCCGGCGCATGGAGCATCGAGATCGAGTCGTTCTCGCACAGCGAACAGTCCTACGAGCCCAACACCGCCATCTTGCGCACCCGGCTCTACGACACCCGCGGCCACGCGGTCGAGGTGACCGACTTCGCGCCTCGCTTTTTCAACCGCGACCGCATGTTCCGCCCGCTCACGCTGATGCGGCGGGTGCAGCCCATCGCCGGGGCACCGCGCATCACGGTGCGCCTGCGGCCGCGCTTCGACTGGGGCCGCGAAGCGCCGGTGGTCACACAGGGCAGCCACCACATGCGCTTCAGCGGCAGCCAACAGTCGCTGCGCCTGACGAGCGACGTGCCGCTCACTTACCTGCTGAGCGAAACGCCGTTTCTCGCCGACCGGCCGATCCATTTTGTGCTCGGCCCCGACGAGACGCTGGCCGGCGGCGTGGCCGAGACCGTGAACCTGTTCGAGCAGCAGACCGCAGACTACTGGCGCCAATGGAGCCGCGCGCTCTCGTTGCCGCTGGAATGGCAAGACGCGGTGATCCGCGCGGCCATCACGCTGAAGTTGAGCCTCTTTGAAGACACCGGCGCCATCGTCGCCGCCATGACCACGAGCATCCCCGAGGCCATGGGCAGTGGGCGCAACTGGGACTATCGCTACTGCTGGCTGCGCGACGCCTTCTTCGTGGTGCGCGCGCTCAACAGCCTGTCGGAGGTGGCCACGATGGAGGAGTACCTGCGCTGGCTCAGCAACGTGGTGGTGCGCTCGCGCGACGGCCATGTGCAGCCGCTGTACGGCATCGGCTTGGAAGAGCAGCTCACCGAAAGCACGCTCGACCACCTGGGCGGCTACCGAGGCAGCGGCCCGGTGCGTGTGGGCAACCAGGCCTACGAACATTTCCAGCACGACGTCTACGGCAACATCGTGCTCGGGGCGTCGCAGGCCTTCCACGACCACCGGCTGCTGCGCCGCGCCGGGCTGGTGGAGTTCCACGCCCTCGAAGCCGTGGGCGAGCATGCGCTGCGCCTGTATGACACTCCCGACGCCGGCATGTGGGAGCTGCGCACGCGCGCGCGCATCCACACCTCGTCGGCGCTGATGAGCTGGGCCGCCTGCGACCGCCTGGCCAAAATCGCCGGCCCGCTGGGCCTGACCGAGCGCCACGCCTACTGGCGCAGCCACGCCGACATCATCCGCGAGCGCATCCTGCGCGAGTCGTGGAGCGACGCACGCCAGGCCTTCGCCGAAAGTTTTGGTGGCCGCGAGCTCGACGCGAGCGTGCTGCTGATGGTGGAGGTGGGTTTCATCGACCCGAATGACCCGCGCTTCATCAGCACCGTCGACGCTCTGGAGGCCTCGCTGTGCGACGGCCCCTACATGCGCCGCTACGAAGCGCCCGATGATTTTGGCAAGCCCGAGACGGCCTTCAACATCTGCACCTTCTGGCGCATCGACGCGCTGGCGCGCATCGGCCGCAAGGAGCAGGCGCGCGAGATTTTCGAGGCCATGCTGGCGGTGCGCAACCACGTGGGCCTGCTGTCCGAAGACACCCACCCCGTCACCGGAGAAATGTGGGGCAACTACCCGCAGACCTACTCGATGGTCGGGCTGATCAACGGCGCGGTGCGTCTGTCTGCGCCCTGGGACTCGGTCATATGAGCCGCCTCGTCGTTGTCTCCAACCGCCTGGCCGACCCACGAAAGCCGGCCGCCGGCGGCCTGGCCGTGGCCCTCGGTGAAACGCTGCAACGCACCGGCGGCCTATGGTTCGGCTGGAGCGGCAAGATCGTCGAAGCCGCCGAGGGCGGCACGCCCGGTGAAGGCGCCGTCAACGAAAGCCGTGCCGGCGACGTCAAGCTCGTCACCGTCGACCTCTGCCGCGAAGACCACGACGGTTATTACCTCGGCTACGCCAACCGCGTGTTGTGGCCGGTGTTTCACTACCGGCTCGACCTCGCGGTGTTCACCCCCGAGAGCCTGGCTACCTACCAGCGCGTGAACCGCATGTTTGCCCGCAAGCTGATGGCGCAGCTGAAAGACGACGACGTGGTGTGGGTGCACGACTACCACCTGATCCCGCTGGCCGCCGAGTTGCGTGCGCTGGGCAGCAAGCACCGCATCGGCTTCTTTTTGCACATCCCGCTGCCGCCGCAGCAGATCCTGGCGGCCATTCCCGGCCATGAGTGGTTCATCCGCTCGCTGTTCTCCTACGACCTGATCGGCTTTCAGGGCGAAACCGACGTGATCCACTTCGAACGCTACGTGCTCACCGAGGCCGGCGCCGAAGCCTTGCCCGGCGGGCGCTACCGCGCCTTCAACCACACGGTGGTGGCCAAGGCCTTCCCGATCGGCATCGACGTCAACGAATTCATCGAGCTCGGCCGCGGCAAGGAGTCGACCGACAACCACGCGATGCTGATCGAACAGTACGCAAAGCGCCGGCTGCTGGTCGGCATCGACCGGCTCGACTACTCCAAGGGCCTGCCGCAGCGCATCCGCGCCTTCAAGGAGCTGCTGCAGAAGTACCCGGAGAACCGCGACAGCGCCACACTGATCCAGATCGCCTCGCCTTCGCGAGAAGACGTCGACGCCTACATCGACATCCGCCACGAGTTGGAGAGCCTGTGCGGCGAAATCAACGGCGAATATGGTGAGCTCGACTGGATGCCGGTGCGCTACATCCACCGCACGATGGCGCGCAAGCGCCTGCCCGGCCTGTGCCGAGCGGGGCGGGTGGCGCTCATCACGCCGCTGCGCGACGGCATGAACCTGGTGGCCAAGGAGTTCGTGGTGGCACAAGACCCCGCCGACCCGGGCGTGCTGGTGCTGTCGCGATTTGCCGGCGCCGCCGAGCAGCTGCGTGAGGCCTTGCTGGTCAACCCGTACGACATCCAGGGCACGGCCGACACCATCCAGCGTGCTCTGCGCATGCCACTCGAAGAGCGGGTGATGCGGCACTCGCGCCTGCTGGAGACCATTCGCACCCACGACGTGCACTGGTGGCGTAAGGAGTTCTTGAAGACGCTGAACAGCGTCGACACCGATTGATGCAAGCGCTGTGGACCGAGATCGGCACGTCGGTGTGGTTCGGCCCTGCCGTGGCGGCGCTGCTGGCAGTGCTGGGCGCGCTGGTCGTGCACGCCATCGGCCGCGCGGTGATGCTGCGGGTGGTGCGCTATTCGGTGCTGTTGGGCGGCGTGGTGCGCCGCATCGACAAACCCGCGGGCTTCGTGTTGCCGGTGCTGGCGCTGCAGATCGTGTGGCAGGGTGCAGCCGACGAGCTGCGCGGCATCGACACGCTGCGCCACTGGAATGGCGTGCTGCTGATCGCCCTGCTCACCTGGCTGGCCACTGCCGCTGTGCGCGGCCTGGCCGAAGGTGTGATCAAACTGCACCCGAGCGATGTGGCCGACAACCTGCAGGCGCGGCGCATCCTCACGCAAACACGCGTGCTCTCGCGCACCACCATGGGCGTGCTGATCGTGGTCGGGCTGTCGTTCATCCTGATGACGTTCCCCGGCGTACGCCAGTTGGGGGCCAGCCTGCTCGCTTCGGCTGGCGTGGCCGGCCTGGTGGTGGGCCTGGCGGCCAAGCCGGTGTTCAGCAACCTGATCGCGGGGCTGCAGATCGCGCTGTCGCAGCCCATCCGCATCGACGACGTGCTGATCGTCAGCGGCGAATGGGGCCGGGTCGAAGAGATCACCGGTTCCTACGTGGTGATGCGGCTGTGGGACGAGCGGCGCCTGATCGTGCCGCTGCAATGGTTCATCGAGAACCCGTTCCAGAACTGGACACGCCAAAGCGCTGACATCTTGGGCACGGTGCTGCTGTGGGTCGACTACACCTTGCCGCTGGAGCCACTGCGCGCCCAAGCGCAGCGGCTGTGTGAAGCCTCCCCCGACTGGGACCGCCGCGTGTGCAAGGTGCAAGTGACCGACGCCAGCGAGCGCGGCATGCAGCTGCGTGTGCTGGTGAGCTCGGCTTCATCGGGCCAGAACTTCGACCTGCGCTGCGAGCTGCGTGAGGCGCTGATTGCGTTCATCGCTCGCCATCACCCTGGCTCTCTGCCGAGGCTGCGTGCCGAGGTGGAACGCGAGCCGTCGGCTGGCGCCACGGCTTGAGCCGTCAGCGGGCGCGAGTCACCCGCACCGAGTTCAGGCCATCGGAGAGGCTGAACTCGTAGCTGCCGCCCGCGGGCAGCGAGCCCACCGGCAGCGAGGCGCTGCCGCCTTGCAGGTCTTGCGCCAGCGTCGAGCGCTGCGCGCCCAGGTGGGTGACGGTCAGGTATGGGTACCGCAAATGGTCCCAGTTCAAGCGCAATTCGCCGCCTTGCTCGCTCATTTGCAACTGCGTCGCGGCACTGGCGGCGCGCTCGGTCTGGGTGGTGGCGGATGCAGCAGTTGCGGTTCTGGCCTGGGTTTGCATCAGCGTCTGGCCGTCTCTGACGATCGACATGCTGAACACCGGGCCCGGGTGCGCAATGGTGAAGCCGAAGTGCTGGACCGAGACCGCGTGGTCGAGCTGCCGGGTCGCGAACGGGTACTCGATCACGCCTTGCGCCGTCACGATGCGCAGCAGGTACGGCCCGGCCTGCGGCAGCCGCGGCTCGCCGAAGAGGGATTTGAGCGGCGTGAGTTCGGCCCGGCCCCCCTCGATCTCCCCACTGACCAGCAGCAGCTCCTGCGGCCCGCTCGCCACCGACGCGGAAGCCACCTGGACCGAGCGGTCGGTGGGGGTCAGGTAAACCTGGACCTTGCGGTAGTTGTAGTCGGAGAAAGTGTCCCCATTGCAGTAGCTCATCATGTCGTGCAAGTCCGTTCGTCGAGGGTCCACGAAGGTCGATGTCTCGGCGTTGTAGCCCCAGATGTAGCGACCGGAAGCACCCAGTTGCGCGTTCGCATACGGGTAGTTGGGGTCGGGGTTCGCCGGCCCCCCGCAGGGCGCGTGCGGCAGGCTGAGGTTGTGCCCCAGTTCATGCGCGAGCGATTCGCGAACGGCCGCCGCATTGTTCGGCAGGTCGAACCCCAGCGCCGCATGGCCTGGCACGTAGCCCAACCCGGCCAGGCCGTAGGTGCGCTTGGGCATGAAGCCGTAGTAGTAGGTCTGGTCGGAGGCCTGCTCCAGCAGGCGCAGGTTCGCCAGTTCGGACAACACCTTGCGGAACGCCGTGCTCCACTCCGACTCGGTGGTCGGTAGGGTGGTGACGCCCTGCGGCACATAAGGTGCGCGCACCCGCAGCGTGACGCTCGCCACTGGCACACGGGCCTGGATGTAGCTGTCGGGCCGGCTGACGACCTGGCCGGTCGTGCCCGCAATCTGCACCGGCACGGCCACGAGTGTCATCGCGACGCCACCACCCACACGCGGGTTGACGGTAGTGGGCGCCTGGCCATTGGCCAGGCTTGCCGTGAGGCGCAGGCCCGACCTCACCAGGTTCGCCGGCACCACGGCGCTGTAGGCATTGTTGAGCGTCGGCACGGCGGGCACGGCCGAGGCCAGGCTGCCCGTGGGTGCAGTGAGCGCGATCTGTTGAACCAGTTGCCCAGTGGCGGTCTGCACCCGCAACACACCGGCAGGCTTGGCCTCTTGCGCATTGGTGGTGATCACATTGACCCGAACCAGCAGCGCCTTGCCGGCAACGAGCACCAAGGCACTGTCGCCGCTCGGGAGCACCAATGACTGCACAAGGTCGATGCCCGCAATGCGGGCGGCGGAAACCGGTGCCGGTGCCGGTGCCGGTGCTGGTGCTGGTGCTGGTGCTGGTGCTGGGGCTGGTGCAGCTGGTCGGTTGATCGGGCTGCTGGTGTCCTGCTCGTCGCCAGCACCACAGGCCGTCAAGGCCACCAATGCGCTCGCCGCACTCAGCAGGCGCAGGTGTCGCGCGCGGCGCTGCAAAGGGGGCAACGCGGGGGGGTGCAGGTCGTTTGTCATGGTTCTTGTTTCTCGCCGGGCTCTCTAAATGAGTGCAGCCATGTTGCGGCATGCCCGACCCCGGCACGCTACAAACTGTAAGAAGCCGCGCAGACAAGCCGCGCCGACAAGGCATCGGGCCGTCCTCCTACAGCGTCAGCCCGGGCCTTTGTTTACAAACGTGGGGAACCAACGACACACGGGCAACCCGGTGAGCCGCCGCCCTTTTCATGACCCCACGACCGAAAACCACGTCCCTTCGCGTACTGACCGTGAACACGCACAAAGGCTTCTCGTTCTTCAACCGCAAGTTCATCCTGCACGAGTTGCGCGAAGCCGTGCGCGCCGTCGGGGCTGACATCGTGTTCTTGCAAGAGGTGCTGGGCACCCACGCCTTGCACCCGACGCGCCACACCAACTGGCCGGAGGCGCCGCACTACGAGTTCCTGGCCGACAGCATCTGGAGCGACTTCGCCTACGGCCGCAATGCGGTCTACCCGAGCGGCCACCACGGCAACGCGGTGCTGTCCAAGTTCCCGATCGAGCGCTATGAGAACCACGACGTGTCGATCAGCGGGCCCGAAAAGCGCGGCCTGCTGCACTGCGTGCTGCACATCCCCGGGCGCACGCAGCGGCTGCACGCGATCTGCGTGCACCTGGGGTTGCGCGAGTCGCACCGTCGCAAACAGCTCGAGCTGCTGCTGAAGATCGTCGAGCGCGACGTGCCGGCCGATGCGCCGCTGCTGATCGCCGGCGACTTCAACGACTGGCGGGTGCGCGCGCACAGCGTGCTCAATCGCTGCGCCGGGCTGCGCGAGGTGTTCGTGCATGCCAACGGGCACGCCGCCAAGACCTTTCCGGCGCGCCTGCCCATGTTGCAGCTCGACCGCATCTACGTGCGCAACGCCGGCGTGCACAAGCCGGTGGTGCTGCCGCGCCGACCGTGGTCGCACCTGTCCGACCACGCCCCGCTGGCCGCGGAGATCACGCTTTGAGCACGAAGTCGCGCTGGACCGGCGGCAACCGCGTGCGGCTGCTGGAAAACGGCGAAGAGTTCTTTCCCGCCGTGTTCGAGGCGGTGGTCGCGGCCGAGCGCGAGGTGCTGATCGAAACCTTCATTTTGTTCGAAGACAAGGTCGGCCTGGCCTTTCACGACGCGGTGCTCAAAGCCGCACGGCGCGGCGTGCAAATCGACATCACCGTCGACGGTTTCGGCTCACCCGACCTCTCGGCCAAGTTCATCGGCGCGCTCACCGAGGCGGGTGTGCGCTTTCATGTGTTCGACCCCCAACCGCTGCTGCTGGGCATGCGTGTCAACGTGTTCCGCCGCATGCACCGCAAGATCGTGGTCGTCGACGGCGTGCGCGCGTTCGTCGGGGGCATCAACTACTCGGCCGACCACCTGGCCGACTTTGGCCCGCAGGCCAAGCAGGACTATGCGGTCGAAGTTTGTGGCCCGATCGTCGATGAGATTCACCGCTTTGCACTCGAGGCGGTCGCGCCGCCGGCCACACCCCACCGGCGCCGCTGGTTTGCCCGCCAGCGGCCAGCGCAACCCACAACGGCCCACGCGCCGCACTCGGGCGACGCCGATGCGGTGTTCGTCACCCGCGACAACCACCGCCACCGCAACGACATCGAACACCAATACCGCGTGGCCCTGCGTTCGGCCCGGCGCGAGGTGATCATCGCCAATGCCTACTTCTTCCCCGGCTACCTCTTTCTCAAAGACTTGCGCCGCGCCGCACGCCGCGGGGTAAAGGTGCGCCTGATCCTGCAGGGGCAGCCCGACATGCCGGTGGTCAAGGTGGCGGCGGGCCTGCTGTACGCCCACCTGCAACGCGCCGGTGTGCAAATCTACGAATACTGCGAGCGCCCGCTGCACGGCAAAGTGGCGCTATCAGATGACGAATGGTCGACGGTGGGATCGAGCAACCTTGACCCGCTGAGCCTGTCGCTCAACCTCGAAGCCAACCTCCTCATCCGCGACCGTGCCTTCAACCAGCACCTGCGCGAGCGGCTGGAAGATCTGATCGAACACAGCTGCAATGAGGTCCCTGCGCCGAGCGGGCGGCGCCCCGCGTGGGGGCAGATGGCGCTGAGCTACCTGGTGTTCCACTTCCTGCGCCGCTTTCCGGGCTGGGCTGGCTGGTTGCCGGCGCACCAGCCGGCGCTCAAGCACATGGGCAGCGACGACGCCCGCGACAACTCGGCCCGGCAGGCAGGCGCAGAGCCTCTCAGCGAACCTGGCGGGAGGCAGCTTTCGTGAGCGCGCTGAGCCTGCCCTCGGCCACGCGCTGGCGACGCTGGTGGCCGAGGCTGCGACGCATCGGCACCGTGGCGTTTTTTGTGCTCGTCGCCGTGTTGCTGTTTTCCCAAGCGCGCCAGATCGAGTGGGCCGAAGTCGGCGCTGCAATGCGTGCCTACCCGGCCACCACCCTGCTCGCGGCCGCCGCACTCGCCGCGCTGAGCCACGCCCTCTACAGCGGCATCGACCTCTTCGGCCGCCACTGGACCCAGCACGGCCTGCCTCTGCGGCAGGTGATTCCGCTCACCTTCGTTTGCTACGCGTTCAACCTCAACCTCGGTTCGCTGGTGGGCGGCCTTGCCATGCGCTACCGGCTCTACTCGCGCCTGGGCCTGCCTGTGGACACCATCACGCGCGTGGTGGGCATGAGTCTCGTGACCAACTGGCTGGGCTACCTGGTGCTCGCCGGTGCGCTGTTTGCCGCGAAGACGATCACACCGCCCGAGGGTTGGAAGATCGGCGCCCTTGCATTGCAAGGGCTCGGTGTCGCCCTGCTGCTGGTGGCCGCGGCCTACCTGCTGGCCTGCACGTTCTGGGCGGGGCGCAGCCTGTCATTGCGAGGCCACGAGTTCACGCTGCCCAGCGGGCGCATTGCCTGGCTGCAGTTGGTGATGTCGGCCACCAACTGGGCCACCATCGGCGGCGTGCTCTACGTGCTGCTGCAAGGCCGCGTCGACTACCCGGTGGTGCTGGGCACCTTGCTGGTGGCCGCGGTGGCGGGTGTGCTGGCGCACATTCCGGCCGGGCTGGGCGTGATTGAAGCGGTGTTCATCGCGCTGGTCGGCACGCAGGTGCCCCGGCACGAACTGCTCGGCGCCTTGCTCGCCTACCGAGCGCTGTACTACCTGCTGCCGCTGCTGCTGGCCACCGTGCTCTTCCTGCTGATGGAAGCCCGAACCCGCGCTTCGCCGAGCGCGCGGGTAGAATCGCCCCACCAACGCAGGCACCAGTCACTGCGCTGACGTCAGTTCTGACCCGAGCCGTGCTCCATAACAGCGCCAAGCTCCCTACCTCTTCTGCCTGCGACTGGCGCTCCCCTGCGAGCGACGGGCCGATCTGATCCCCGGAATCTCCCATGTCTTTTGAATCCCTCGGCCTGGCCGAGCCGCTGCTGCGTGCCGTGCTCGAACAGGGCTACACCACGCCCACCCCCATCCAGGCGCAAGCCATTCCCATCGTGCTCACCGGTGGCGACTTGCTCGGCGGCGCACAAACCGGCACCGGCAAGACCGCCGGCTTCACCCTGCCCTTGCTGCAGCGTTTGATGGCCACCCCCGCCGTGCGCGACGCACGTGGGCGCCTGCCTATCCGTGCGCTCATCCTCACGCCCACCCGCGAGCTCGCGGCGCAGGTCGAAGAGAGCGTGCGCAACTACGGCAAGTACACCAAGCTCACCTCGATGGTGATGTTTGGCGGCGTGGGCATGCAGCCGCAGATCGACAAGCTCAAGCGCGGTGTCGACATCCTCGTGGCCACACCGGGCCGCTTGCTCGACCACGCACAACAGCGCACGCTCGACCTGAGCCACATCGAGATCTTCGTGCTGGATGAAGCCGACCGCATGCTCGACATGGGCTTCATCCACGACATCAAGAAGGTGCTGGCCTTGGTGCCGGCCAAGAAGCAAAGCCTGCTGTTCTCGGCCACCTTCAGCGACGAGATCAAGAACCTCGCCGACCGCCTGCTCAACAAGCCGGCGTTGATCGAGGTGGCGCGCCGCAACCAGACCGCCGAGCTGATCGAGCAGAAGGTTCACCCGGTTGGCCGCGAGAAGAAAAAAGACCTGCTGGTGCACCTGATCAAGAGCAACGACTGGCACCAGGTCCTGGTCTTCACGCGCATGAAACACGGTGCCAACCGCCTGGTGGAGCATCTGGTGAAAGAAGGCGTGAGTGCCATGGCCATCCATGGCAACAAGAGCCAGAGCGCACGCACCAAGGCGCTGGCCGACTTCAAGGCCGGCAGCCTGCAGGTGCTTGTAGCGACCGACATCGCCGCACGCGGCATCGACATCGACCAGCTGCCCCACGTGGTGAACTACGAGCTGCCCAACGTGCCTGAAGACTACGTGCACCGCATCGGCCGCACCGGCCGCGCGGGTGCGCGGGGTGAAGCGGTGTCGCTGGTGTGCGTTGACGAAAACGGCTTCCTGCGCGACATCGAAAAGCTCATCAAGCGCGAGATCCCGAAAGAGATCATCCAAGGCTTCGAGCCCAGCCCGAACGAACGCCCCGAGCCCATCGTGCTCGGCCGCATGACGATCGGCGAAGGCGCCGGCCGTGGTGGCCACCGCGCGGGTGGCGGCGGCGGTGGTGGCGGTGGTCGCGGCGGCAACAGTGGTGGTGGCCGTGGCCGCAACGATTCGCGTGGCAGCGACTCGCGCTCGGCGCCGCGTGCTCCGGCGCGTGATGGCCAGGCCCCCGCACGCGCAGCCCAGCCGGCCGCTCGCCCGCAAGGCCCGCGCCCTGAGCCGCGCCGCGATGGTGGCAAGCCGATGCCGCGTTTGACCACGCCGAAGCGCTGAGTACAGTGGCCCACATGGCCGCTGACTCGTCATCTCCCCGCATCGCCCTCCTGGCAGGCAGCACCGGCCTCATCGGCCGAGCGCTGCTGCCGCTGCTGCTGGCGTCACCACGTTATGCGCAGGTGCACACGCTGCTGCGCCGCCCTGTGCAAACAGACGCGCCCAAACTGCGGGTCCACGTGGTCGACTTCCAGGCCCTGCCCGCATTGCCGCCCGTCGACGACGTGTTCATCACCCTGGGCACGACCATCAAGGTGGCCGGCTCGCAAGCCGCGTTCAGACAAGTCGACTTCGATGCCGTGGTGAACACCGCCCGCGCTGCCCAAGCGGCAGGCGCCACACGGCTGGCCGTGGTCTCGGCACTGGGGGCGGATGCGAACTCGCGCGTGTTCTACAACCGCGTCAAAGGCGAGATGCAAGACGCAGTGAGCGCGCTCGGCTACCACTCGGTCGTGATCGTGCAGCCTTCGCTCTTGCTGGGCGACCGCAGCTCGCTCGGCCAGCCGGTGCGAGCTGGGGAGGTCTGGGCCGGCCGCCTGCTGGGCTGGCTGCCCAAGAGCGTTCGCCCCATTGCCGACACGCAGGTGGCCCAGGCTCTGTTGCGCGCCCTGGCCGACCCGAAACCCGGCACCACGCTGCTGCGTTCCGGCGACCTGTACTGACTCGTCCGAACTGTCACCAAGTGTTTCGTCAGGCGGCTGAAAAGCCCCTGCCGCTTGCAGGTTGTCGCGCTTAGGCAGGGTCCGGCGCTAAAACCGTGTACCTTCGGCTAAAACTGTGGAGAAAGTCACATGAGCACCCCCTGGCACACCGCTTGGCAAGGCCCGGACGTTGTTGTATTTCACAACGACGTGGAGGTCGATCGTTTTGTCGCCGCGCAGATCGAGCGCGTGATCTTTGTCCACCGCGGCATGGGCGACAAACCCGGCGACCTGCTGTTTGCCGTGGTCGAGCTGCCCGAAGAGCACATCTTGTTGCCTGCCGACACCGGCTTTGCCGGCCGCGTGAACTTCGAGCGGCTGAGCTTCTGGGCCGAGAAGCAGTGCATCTATTGGGTGCCTGAACACAAGGCCTCGCTGCCGACCCGCTTGCGCCGCAGCCTGTGGCTGCTGCGCCCGGGCACACCATCGTATGCCCGCCTGCCGCGTGCCGAGCTGGCGCCGCGCATCGAGCAATGGCCGCTCGAAGGGCCGCAGACCTGGGAGCAGCGCAAGTGGATGCGCATTGCGATGGCCCGCCCCTTTGCGGGCCTCAACCCCATCGTCACGCAGCCGGGTGAGCTGGCCGAGCCCGCTGCCCCTCGGCGGCGCGCCTGAAGCGAAGCTGACGCAGGCATAAAAAAACCCGGCCGAGGCCGGGTTTTTCATTCGCGGAGCGAAACGCTCAGGCAGCCGAAGCAGCCTTCTTCGCAGCCTTGGCCTTCTTGACCTTGGCCTTCTTCTCAGCCTTGGCAGCAGCCGGCTTGGCTTCCTTGGCGGCCGGGGCGGCAGCAGGAGCGGTAGCTGTCACGGTAGCGGTAGCGGCTTGGGCGAAAGCGCCCATCGAGAAGGTGGCGGCGATCAGCGCGGCGATGATTTTGTTCATGGTGATGTCCAGTGCAAAGGGTTGAGAGCTTCTTGCTCTCAGCGACAACGTGGCCTTCAGGCAGCCGGTTGACGTGGCCTGGCGAAATAGTCGGCGCCCAGCGGATGAGACTGCGCTTCGTCGAGGCGCAGCACCGGCGTGACGCAGCAATCCACCGATTCGAAGCGCTCAACCCAGTGCGCCAGCGGCTCGGTCTTGAAGATGAAGCCAAGCTGAGTGCGCAAGGCCAAGGACTCTTCGCCACCCACCACCAAGCCCCGTGACCAATGCCGTTCAGCCCAGTCGGGCCGGCACAGCAGCTCGCACAGGCGACGCCAGAACGGCAGCTCCAGCGCCCCCACCGCCAGGTATCGATCATCGGAAGTGGCGTACACGCCATAACACGGTGCACCCCCCGAGAGCAGATCGCGCCCCTGCAGCGGCGCACGCCCGGTCTGCGCCACCACCACACCACACAGCACCTGGTGGCGCAGCAGCTCGTGCGTCATCGAGATGTCGACAAAACAACCTGTGCCATGGCGCTGCACCCCCAGCAAGCCAGCCAAGATGCCTGACACCGCCGCCTGCGTGCCGCCCATCAGGTCGCCGATCTGGAAGTTGGGCGTGATCACTTCACCACCTGCTGTCGCGAGCTGCTCGAGCACGCCCGACATGGCCACGTAGTTGATGTCGTGGCCGGCACGGTGCGCCCACGCGCTGTGCTGGCCATAGCCACTGATCGCGCACATCACGAGGCGCGGGTAGCGTGCGTGCAGCACATCCCAACCCAGGCCCAGGCGCGCCATCACACCAGGGCGAAAACCTTCGACCAGCACGTCTGCGGTTTGCAGCAGCGCATGCAAGGCGGCTTGGCCCGGCTCAGCGCGCAGGTCGAGGCTGTGAACTTGTTTGCCCTCGTTGAGCTGGCGAAACATCGGCCCGGGCAACCCACTCGCTCGCTCTTGCGCCGTGCGCCAGAAGTAGCGCGAGCCATCGTCCTGCCCTTGTTCGGCCGGGCCTTCAATCTTGACGACCTCGGCGCCCATCTCCATCAACTGCCGTGTGGCCAGCGGGCCGGGCAGCAGGCGCGTCAGGTCGACGACGCGGATACCTTGGAGCGGCGGCAGCCGCTCAGTCAAATCGCCCTTCCCGCAACCATTTGGTGGTGACCCACTTTTCACCGGCCAATACCGGCGCACCGCCGTGCAGGGTGCGGGTCATGGGGTGGGCGCGGTCGTAGCTGAAGAACACCGCGTTGCCCTTGACCGGCGCGACCTCGAGCTTGACGTCGGGGAAGGTGGTGGCGCCGCCGCTCTCAGGCGTGTTGAGGTAGACCACCACCGTGCCCACCCGTTGACCCCCACGCTTGAGGATGGTGGGCGTGCCGGCTTGTGCAGGGTCGAAGTAGTCGTAGTGCGGCTTGTACTCGGCGCCGGGACGGTAGTGCAGCACCTGCAGGCCTTCGCCGTT